>JAGVII010000519.1 GCA_020056155.1 Afipia sp. | reverse complement strand
TTTTTCATGCGCAAGCCGATGCCGCAGAGGAAAGCGCTGGAAGCCGGCGAGGGACCGCCGGCGGCTGGTCTCGGCGCATCGCCGAAGCTGAACATGGCATTCCCGCAAATGGTTGCGGGCTACGACGGCAAGCTCGATCCGCGCGAGAAAATCCTGACGCCTGAGGAAATGCAGGTGTTCGTGGATGCATTCAAGGTCTCGGGGTTCACCGGCGGGATCAACTGGTACCGCAATATGACCCGCAACTGGGAGCGTTCGGCGCATATCGATCACACGGTGCGCGTGCCCTCGCTCATGATCATGGCGGAGAACGATGCAGTCCTTCCGCCGTCGTCATGCGACGGGATGGAGAACATCGTTCCGGATCTCGAAAAATACCTGGTCAAGGACAGCGGCCACTGGACCCAGCAGGAGCAGCCCGGCGAGGTCAGCGCCAAAATCCTCGACTGGCGCAGGCGGCGTTTCGGGTAACGCCGCCGGGTGGCTGCGGCCAAAACCCATTGCACTATAAGTTCTTTGCAAAAAAAGCGCTGGAACAGTAGCTTGGGAGGAAAGCTCCGGGCCAACCGGGCATCAAAGTCACGTGGGCAGGAGATACCCGAGCGATGTCGTCCCAGAACAAATTGAATCCGATTCCGCATCCGCCGAAGAAGCCGGTCGTCGGCAATATGCTGTCGCTGGATTCGACCGCGCCGGTGCAGGATCTGGTGCGTAAGTCAAAGGAGCTGGGGCCGATCTTCTGGCTCGACATGATGGGCCAGCCGCTGGTGATCGTCTCGGGGTTCGACCTGGTCAATGAGTTGAGCGACGAGAAGCGTTTCGACAAGGCGGTGCGCGGAGCGTTGCGCCGCGTGCGTGCGATCGGCGGCGACGGCCTGTTCACCGCCGACACCACCGAGCCGAACTGGAACAAGGCGCACAACATCCTGCTCTCGCCGTTCGGCGGCCGGGCCATGCAGTCCTACCATCCGATGATGGTCGACATCGCCGAACAACTCGTCAAGAAGTGGGAGCGCCTCAACGCCGACGACGAAATCGACGTGGTCCATGACATGACCGCGCTGACGCTCGATACCATCGGGCTGTGCGGCTTCGACTATCGCTTCAATTCGTTTTACCGCGAGGACTATCACCCGTTCGTCGGCGCGCTGGTGCGCTCGCTTGAAACCATCATGATGACGCGCGGCCTTCCGCTTGAAGGACTGTTCATGCGCGCGCGCCGTACCGACATGGCGGCGGACGTCGCATTCATGAACAAGATGGTCGACGAAATCGTTGCCGAGCGCCGCAAGAACGCGGATGCCGCTGCGAGTACGAAAGATATGCTCAATGCGATGATGACAGGCGTCGACAAGGCGACCGGAGAGCAGCTCGACGACATCAACATCCGCTACCAGATCAACACATTCCTGATCGCAGGTCACGAGACCACGAGCGGCCTGCTGTCCTGCGCGATCTATGCCATGCTCAAGCACCCGGAAGTGCTCAAAAAGGCGTATGAGGAAGTCGACCGGGTTCTCGGTGCTGATATCGACGCGAAGCCGACGTTTCAGCAAGTGACGCAGCTTCACTACATTTCGCAGATCCTGAAGGAATCGCTGCGGATGTGGCCGCCTGCGCCGGCCTACGGCGTGTCTCCGCTCAAGGATGAAACCATCGGCGGCAAGTACAAGCTGCGGAAGGGGACCTTCGTCACGGTCCTGGTGATGGCGCTGCACCGCGATCCGTCGGTGTGGGGTCCGAACCCGGACGCGTTCGATCCTGAGAATTTCAGCCGCGAGGCGGAGACCAAGCGACCCGCGAATGCGTGGAAGCCATTCGGCAACGGGCAGCGCGCCTGCATTGGCCGCGGCTTTGCGATGCATGAGGCGGCACTGGCGCTCGGCATGATCCTGCAGCGCTTCAAACTGCTCGACCACACACGTTATCAGATGCATCTGAAGGAAACGCTGACGATCAAGCCAGACGGCTTCAAGATCAAGGTGCGGGCGCGTTCGGACAACGACCGGACAATCGTTGCAAACCGTCCGGGCGCCGCTGCGGTTGCAGGCAGCGCGGGGGCGGCTGCGCCTGCGCGGGTGCGTCCCGGTCACAACACGCCGCTGCTTATTCTCTACGGCTCGAATCTCGGCACGGCCGAAGATCTCGCGCATCGCGTCGCCGATCTCGCGGAGGTCAATGGCTTCGCGACCAAACTGGCGCCGCTTGACGACTATGTCGGCAATCTGAGCGATCAGGGCGGGGTCATCATTTTCTGTGCGTCCTATAACGGTGCGCCGCCGGACAATGCCACCCAGTTCGTCAAGTGGCTCGGCAGCGATTTGCCCAAGGATGCCTTCAAGGGCGTTCGCTACGCCGTATTCGGCTGCGGCAACAGCGACTGGCTTGCGACCTACCAATCGATCCCGCGCATGATCGATGAGCAGCTTGCGGCGCATGGCGCGACACCGGCCGTGGCGCGGGGTGAGGGCGACGCCCGCGACGATCTCGATGGACAGTTCGAGAAATGGTTCAAGTCGGTGCGCGAAATCGCGGTGAAGGAATTTGCCATCGATACCGGCTTTACGCGCGAAGCCAACGACGAGCCGCTCTACAAGATCGAGCCGGTGGCTCACAGCGCGGTCAACACGGTCGCGGTGTCCGGCGGCGCGGTCCCGGTGAAGCTGCTGGTCAACGACGAGTTGCAGAACAAGTCCGGCGCCAATCCGTCGACGCGCTCGACGCGGCATATTGAAGTCGAACTGCCGGAAAACGTCAGCTATCGCGTGGGCGATCATCTCAGTGTCATTCCGCGCAACGATCCGGTTCTGGTGGACGCGGTGGCGCGGCGGTTCGGTTTTCTTCCAGCCGATCAGGTGCGGCTGCATGTCGCCACCGGCCGCCGGGCGCAGCTGCCGGTCGACAACGCGGTGTCGGTCGGCCGCTTGCTGACCGAGTTCGTGGAATTGCAGCAGATTGCGACACGCAAGCAGATTCAGATCATGTCGGAGCATACACGCTGCCCGATGACAAAACCGAAGCTGGAAGCGCTGATCGGCGACGATCCGGCCTCAACCGAACTCTATCGTTTGGAAATCCTGGCCAAACGCAGGTCGGTCTACAGTCTGCTTGAGGAATATCCGGCGTGCGAGTTGCCGTTCCATACCTATCTGGAAATGCTTTCGCTGCTGTCGCCGCGCTATTACTCGATCTCCTCATCGCCTGCGGTGGCAGGGGCGTCGAAATGCAGCGTGACTGTCGGTGTGGTTGATGCACCGGCGAGTTCGGGGCGTGGCGTCTACAAGGGCGTTTGCTCGAACTATCTCTCCAGCCGCCGCCCGGGCGATGTGGTCCATGCCATCGTTCGCGAAACCAAGGCCGGTTTCCGTCTTCCCGAGAATCCCTCGACGCCAATCATCATGGTCGGCCCCGGCACGGGCCTGGCGCCGTTTCGCGGATTCCTGCAGGAGCGCGCGGCGATGAAGGCCAGGGGCAAGCCGCTCGGCCCGTCGATGCTGTTCTTCGGCTGCCGTCATCCCGAGCAGGATTTTCTGTATGCCGACGAGCTCAAGGGCTTCGCGGATCAGGGCATCACCGATCTGCACGTCGCCTTCTCGCGGGCGGATATTCCGAAGAGCTATGTGCAGGATTTGATCGCGGCCCAGAAGGACAAGGTTTGGAAACTGATCGAAGCGGGCGCGATTATTTACGTGTGCGGTGACGGCGGCAAGATGGAGCCGGACGTCAAGCGTGTGCTGACGACGATCTATCGCGAGCGGACTGGAGCCGATGAGGCCGCGGCGTTGCAATGGATAGACGCCATGGGGACGCAGAACCGCTACGTGCTCGACGTCTGGGCGGGGAGTTGAAGCATACAATCTCTCTCGGCGTCGTCCCCGCTTGCGCGGGGATGAGCGGATAGCTGACATCGCGCTTTCCGATTCAATTTTCAAACAGCATGCGCGTGTGGGGCTTACCCCATTCGCGCTCAACGAAAGCCACGCGTCATCGTTCTCGCGCATCAATCGCGAGGGAAGCTGTCGTTGTGCCCCACAAAAAACGAGGGGCATGGAGCGCCGCGAGGCGCACCTTGTATCTGTTTCGCTTCCGGCATCGCGGCGAGGCGATGTGATTTCCGGAAGCGCATCGCCTCACGGCGCTCCATGACGCAGACAAGTTTACGCAGTCTGCGCAAGCTTGACTGCTTGCGGCGATT
>JAGVII010000398.1 GCA_020056155.1 Afipia sp. | reverse complement strand
CTGGAGGCGGCAGCATCGTCAACATGTCGTCGATCGGGGGCCGGCTCGGCTATCCGAAACGCGCCGCATATGCGGCGGCCAAATGGGGCATCGTCGGGTTCACGAAGACACTGTCGATCGAACTCGGACCTCTCGGCATCCGCGTCAATGCCATCCAGCCAGGAATGGTGGAAGGTCCGCGCGTCGAGCGCGTCATGCGCGAGAAAGCCGAGTCGATGGGCATATCCTATGAGACCCTTCAGAACCGCGCATTCCAGCGCATATCGATGCGGCGCGGCGTCACTGCCGACGACATCGCAGCGCTCGTTGTCTTCCTCGCCAGCGAGGCCGGCCGCAACATTTCGGGGCAAGCAATCCCGGTGGATGGAGATGCCACGAGCTTGGGATGACGACAGCGTGCGCTTGATGCCTACTCCTTAGAGCAACTGCGCAGTGAACGATACATGCGGGACAAACACCGCATCTCTGGAGGAAAGCCTATGACCGGTATTCTTGAAGGCCTCAAAGTCATCGACTGCGGCAGTTTCATCGCCGCCCCGGTCGCCGGTTCGGTGATGGGCGACTTCGGCGCCGATGTCATCAAGATCGAACCCCCGGGTATGGGCGATGCCTACCGGCATGTAACCCGGAATCCTGGCATGCCGAAATCCGAACACAACTATGCGTGGCTTCTGGACAATCGCAACAAGCGCGGCCTCGCCCTCAATCTCGCTTCACTGGACGGACAGGAAATTCTACACAGGCTCGTCAAGGACGCCGACGTTTTCATCACCAATCAGCCCCTGGCGGTGCGCAAGAAACTGGGCATCGACTACGAAAGGCTCTCGGCGCTGAACGGTCGGCTGATCTACGCCTCGTTCACCGGCTATGGCGAGACAGGATCCGAAGCCAACAAGCCCGGTTTCGACCTCACCGCCTACTGGGCGCGTTCCGGCTTGATGGATCAGGTGGTTTCGAATGCCGGCGCCACTCCGGCGCGCGCGCTGAGCGGCATGGGCGATCATCCCTCGGGTATCTCGCTGTTCGCGGCGATCATGCTGGCGCTCTACCAGCGTGAAACGACCGGTCGCGGCGCGCACGTCGGCTCATCGCTGATCGCCAACGGCATGTGGGCCAATGGCGTATGGACACAGGCCGCGCTGTGCGGTGCGACCTTCCATCCGCGCCCGCCGCGTGAGCACAGCTTCAACGCGCTCGCCTGTTACTATAAGTGCCGCGACGGTGGCTGGCTGCTGCTGGCGCTGGTGAACGAGGACAAGCATTTCCCCGTTCTCGCCAAATGCGTCGGCCACGAGGAACTGGTCACCGATCCGCGCTTCGCGGACCGGGCCTTGCGTGCGAAGAACTCGCGAGAACTGATCGCGGCTCTCGACGCTGCCTTCGCCACCCGCGACAGCGACGACTGGCAAGCGCTGTTCAAGGAAAACGGCCTGGTGTTCGAGGCGGTGGCGACCATGGATCAGGTCGCGAGCGACAAGCAGGCGCTCGATACGGAAGTCCTGGTCCCATTCGAGGACGACACCCTGATGACGATCAACAGCCCGTTCTTCGTCACAGGCTCCGGAAAAGCGATGCCGCGCAAGCCTCCCGCGCTTGGAGAGCACAGCGACCAGATCCTGCGCGAGGTCGGCTACGACGACGCAGCGATCGCTCAACTGCGGGAAAAGAAAGCCGTCGCATAAGAATAGATACATCAAATGACGCAATCGGGAGGATATCATGGCACTCGAGCAGCTGTCTGGGGACTTCTACAATTTTCAGAGCCTCTTGACCGGTGAGGAGCAACAGATTGTCGCGCGGGTCCGGACATTCATGGAGGAGAAGGTTGGCCCGAGAGCGAACGATGCCTGGGCCGCCGCCGAGTTTCCATTCGATCTGATCCCGGGTTTTGCAGCACTTGATATCGTGAAGCTTTCCCACGAGGGCGCGCGCAGCTTGCTGACCGGGTGGATCGCGATGGAGATGAGCCGCGTCGATCCCTCTCACTCCACGTTCTTCGGCGTGCACTCGGGACTTGCAACCGGAACCATTCGAACCTTCGGCTCTGACTACATGAAAGCAAACATGTTACCGGCCATGCTGCGGATGGAGAAGATCGGCGCCTTCGCGCTAACCGAACCCGAGGGCGGCTCCGACGTATCCGGCGGTATGCGGACCGTCGCGCGCCGTGATGGCGATGGATGGGTGATCAACGGCGCCAAGCGCTGGATCGGCAACGCCACATTCGCCGACCTCATTGTGGTCTGGGCGCGGGATGAAGCCGACAACAAGGTCAAGGGCTTTGTCGTCGAAAAGGGCACGCCCGGATTCACCGCGACCAAGATCGAGCGCAAGATGGCGCTACGAACGGTTCAGAATGCCGATATCGTCCTGAAGGATTGCCGCGTGCCGGCAACTCACCAGTTGACGTCAAAAGGCTTCCGCGACACGGCCGAGCTCCTTCGTCGCACCCGCGCCGGCGTTGCCTGGAGCTCCGTCGGTATCATGATGGGCGCTTACGAGAACGCCCTCGCCTATACCCAAGTCCGCAAGCAATTCGGGAAGCCGATCGCAAGTTACCAGCTCGTCCAGGATCTGCTGGTGCGGATGCTTGGCAACATCACGGCGTGTCTCGGACTGGTCGTGCGGCTCGCGCAATCGCAGGATGAGGGCGTCTATCGGGACGAACATTCGGCCTTGGCCAAGGCGACTTGCACCTATCGCATGCGCGAAGTGGTCGGTTGGGCGCGCGAACTGCTTGGCGGCAACGGTATCGTGCTCGACTACAACGTCGGTCGTTTCGTTGCCGATGCCGAGGCGATCTATTCGTACGAAGGAACCCGAGAGATGAATTCACTCGTCACGGGGCGGGCCATAACCGGCCTGAGCGCATTCGTCTGAGGAATCTTGGGATTCGCGACTACAACACATCGGGCGGCTAAAAGGAAAGCACGACCGGAATCCGTGTCGACGTGAGAGCGCTCAATCCACTTACGGATAGTTCCACACAGAAGGTGACGGGATCATGCAAATCGATGCAGTCCGAATCGGCGACGATCCTCCGAACGACGTAAACGTCATCATCGAAGTGCCTATCGGTGGCGAGCCGATCAAGTACGAACTGGACAAAGCCGCCGGAACGCTCGTAGTCGACCGGTTCCTGCACACGCCGATGCGCTATCCTGGAAATTACGGCTTCGTGCCTCATACATTGTCCGATGACGGCGATCCGATCGACGTGCTGGTCGCCAACACGCGGCCGATCGTTCCCGGCGCGGTCATCAACGTTCGCCCGATCGGCGTTCTCAAGATGCAGGACGATGGCGGTGGCGACGAGAAGATCATCGCCGTTCCG
>JAGVII010000367.1 GCA_020056155.1 Afipia sp. | reverse complement strand
CTCCGCCGCCGCCGCGGCGAAGTAGGTCAGCACGCCGTCGGCGCCGGCGCGCTTGAACGCGACGAGGCTTTCCATCATCGCGCGCTCGCCGTCGATCCAGCCGTTGTTGGCGGCGCCCGCGATCATCGCGTATTCGCCGGACACCTGATAGGCGAAAGTCGGCATTGCGAAGGTGTCCTTCACGCGCCGCACGATGTCGAGATAGGGCAGGCCCGGCTTGACCATCACCATGTCGGCGCCTTCGGCGATGTCGAGTTCGACCTCGCGCAGCGCTTCGTCGGAATTCGCCGAATCCATCTGATAGGTGCGCTTGTCGCCGGTCAGCGTTTTCGCCGAGCCGATGGCGTCGCGGAACGGGCCGTAGAATGCGGAGGCGTATTTCGCGGCATAGGCCATGATCTGCACGTCGCCGAACCCGGCGCGGTCGAGGCCATCGCGGATCGCGGCAACGCGGCCGTCCATCATGTCGGAGGGGGCGATGATGTCGCAGCCGGCTTCGGCCTGCACCAGCGCCTGCCGCACCAGAATGGCGACCGTCTCGTCATTCAGGATCTTTCCATCCTGCAACAGTCCGTCATGGCCATGGCTGGTGAACGGATCGAGCGCGACATCGCAGAGAACTCCGAGGTCGGGGAATTCCTTCTTGATCGCGCGCACCGACTGGCAGACCAGATTGTTGGCGTTCAGGGCCTCGGACCCGGTCTCGTCGCGCAGCGACGGCTCGGTGTAGGGGAACAGCGCGATGCACGGAATATCGAGCTTCATGGCGCGCTCGGCGTCGCGGACGCACTGATCGACGCTGAGGCGATCGACGCCCGGCATCGAGGCGATCGGCGCGCGCAGGTTGTTGCCGTCCACCACGAACAGCGGCCAGATCAGATCATCGGTGGTGAGCACGTTCTCGCGCACCAGCCGCCGCGCCCATTCAGACTTGCGGTTGCGGCGCATGCGGGTGGTCAGATCGAGGGAGGAGGCGGAGGCCGCGTCGCGGTGCGGCGTATCCCGAAGTTCGATCGGACGCCCGAATTTGATCGCCATGGTGATACCACTCCCGCATAGAACAGATGCCTGTGTGTAGCATCTGCCGTGCCGCCCGTCACCGCACGGGGACGTCATCGGCGGATTGATTTTACCGGCATAACGCGCCAAACACACGGCATGAACAAGGACACCCGGCAATCGATGGCCGCGCGCATGACCCGAGGCGCGAACGATGACGTGCCGCGCGATCAGGTCAATCTGGTCACGGCGATGACGTCGCCGGACGCGGAGACGGGCGAAAGCACGTGGACCACCCGGCTCGTGCTGTTCCTGCGCGTCATGGCCGTGCTGTCGATGATCAAGGGACTCTATCACTGGGCGCAGATCACCGGCTTCATCGGTGGTGAGGAGAGTGCTTTCGAGGCCCAGACCACGCAATGGCAAACGGCCACGGTCTATTTCGCGGTGATCGAACTGGTCGCGGCGGTGGGGTTGTGGCTTGCCACGCCGTGGGGCGCGGTGGTGTGGCTGACGACAATCGTTTCAACCGCAGTTATCGAACTGATGTTTCCCGCGATCTATGGTGGCAACCTGTTCGCGGTTCTCGTCTCGCTGATCCTGCTCGCGGCCTACCTCGTTCTGGCGTGGTTTTCGGCGCGGGAACGGCCGCCGTAGCGCGCCGCCAGGGGACGCTCGCCTTGATGTTTTACGAAGTCTTTCAAATTTGAACGAACGTGTGCTGGAATGCGACAGCGCCTGCGACGAAGCGTGAACATCGGCCGGTTTGGGTGAATCAAAACTAACAAAAAGCCCTTATTTTATCGATGTAACATACGATTCACCGTTTCAAATAAACCATCTCTTTATGCTGTTATTTAAGCTGATCTTCAAACGCCTCCCTTAGTTTGTACCTATCAGGCGAGACAAAAGTTTCGTCGAATAAGTCGTAAAAACGACAACAGGGGAAGTGTCATGATCAAAGCCGCCGCTACGGCAGTTGAACCTGCTCGCGACAACGCCGCTGCACCGGTGCAGCCGCTTTATCTCGAAGCTCTTACGCTGGTCGAACGTCTGCATCGCCGTCTGCTCGACGTCATCAAGGACGAATTCGATCG
>JAGVII010000029.1 GCA_020056155.1 Afipia sp. | reverse complement strand
GACGATCGCGACCGGAACCACATAGTGTTCGAGCGCGGGCGCTGCGATCTTCAAACCTTCGACCGCGGAGAGCACGGAAATAGCCGGCGTGATCATCGCATCGCCGAGGAACATCGATCCGCCGATCACGCCAAGGGCGAGGAGCAGCCAGCTGCGCCGCCCCAGCGCTCGCTGGCCAAGGGCCATCAGCGACAGCGTCCCGCCTTCGCCGTTGTTGTCCGCGCGCAGAAGGAGCAGCACATATTTGACGGTGACAACGACGATCAGAGACCACAGGATCAGCGACAGCACGCCAAGCACGATCTCGCGGGAGACCGGACCACCATGCGCGGCGTTATGAACGGCCTCGCGAAAGGCGTACAGCGGCGATGTACCGATGTCGCCGAACACCACCCCGATACTTCCGAGAGTGAGGGCCCAAAAGCCGGTGGTTACCGGCACCTCTTGGGGCGTATCGGCAGGTGAGTCGCTGGCAGCCATGATCGAGGGAACGCCCTGACGGTGTCATTGATCCCGGCAAGCCCGGTGATCACTTTGGAGTGGCGCTTCTTATATCACTACCACCCGATGTCTACTGCGACAGGAAGCCGGAACCCGGAAACATACCGCCAAATGGTATAATAATACAGTTAGATCAAGGCTTGAGGTTCGGAGGCAGCGGCGGATCCTCCCTCATCAACGTAATGGTCACACGGCGGTTTGCGGCCAGCGAGGGATCGTCCGGAAACAATGGCTGGGTATCTGCCTTACCGGCGACGGAGAACACGTGCGAGGCCGGCAATCCCTCCTGCTCGAGGATCTGGCGAACGACGTTGGCACGGTCTGCGGACAGATCAAAGCCGTCGTATCCGGATCGTGTGGGCATGAAGCCCGCAGAGGTATGACCAACGATGGCGACGCGCAGCGGCGTCGCCTTCAGCGGCGAAGCCAGTTTCTGAAGCAGGCGGCGGGTTCGCTCCAGCGGCTGCTTCGAGCCATCGGCGAACATTGAACGGCCGTCCTGATCGACGATTTCGAGATTGAGCCCCTGCTTGGTTTCCTCGAACAGGATATGCTTGGACAGCTCGGAAATTTCGGGCAAATCCTGCAGCGCCTGGCGAAGCGAGGCCGACGCCAGCGCGAATTCGCGGTCGGTCTTCATGCGCGCGCCGGCGATCTTGTGCTTGTCTTCCTGATCGGGCGTCGGATTGTTCGACGCCTCTTCTGGCGGAACGTGGGACACGTTCTTCAGCCGTGCGCGGGTCGGAAGCCCGTCAGATTCGATAATGCCGGAGAAGCGAGACTGGGTCTGAACGCCGAACGCGTCGCGCATCGATCCGGCGACGATTTTCAGCTTGTCGGAGTCCTGATTGGAGAACGCCACGAGCATCACGAAATAGCTCAACAGAAGAGCCATCAGGTCGGCGAAGGTCACGAACCAGCCGTGACCTCCATGCTCCTCTGCGCGCTTTTTCTTGGCCATTCTGGTCGATCCGCCGCAGCTGACGTTTAAGCCGGAACAGGCTCACCCTCTTCGTGGCGATGTTTTTCCGGCAAGTAAGCCAGCAGCATTTCACGGACAAGCGTTGGAGATTTCGCATCACGGATCATCAGAATGCCGTCGATGATCAGCGTGCGGTTGGTCTCCTCATCGAGCACCTTGACGTGCAGTTTGTCAGCGATCGGCAGACAGATCAGGTTCGCAACCAGCGCCCCATAGAGCGTTGCCAGCAGCGCCACCGCCATGAACGGACCGAGTTTGGAGGGGTCCGACATGTTGGAGAACATCTGCACCATGCCGAGCAACGTACCGATCATGCCGAATGCAGGCGCGCAATCGCCAATCGCGCGATAAATCTTCGACCCCTCGGTGAGGTGCAACAGGAAGTTATCGCGATCGCGCTCAAGGTTATCGCGAATGAACTCGAGATCGTAACCGTCCGCGATGTAGCGGATGCCCTTGGCCAGAAACGGATCGTCGGCTTCAATTTTCTCAAGGCCGACCGGCCCCTGCTTGCGGGCCACTTCGGCGATCCGGGCCAGTTCATCGACGAGGTCGCGCGCGGTTAGGCGGCTCAGCGTGAATGCGTACTTTGCCCCGAGCGGCAGACCATGGATGATCGCGGAAAGCGGAAAACGGATCAGGGTGGCGGCGAACGAACCGCCGAAAATGATAATGACGGCATGAATGTCGTAAAACATCCGGAAATCGCCGCCCATCAGGACCAGGGTGCAAAGCACCGCGATACCCGCGAGCAGACCGATACTTGTGGCGATATCCATGGAGAACTCCGACGCAACTCAACGGCGCACTCGTTCTGAGGGCGCATCGGAACATTAGCGGCGGGGCCATTAAGGTCGGGTAAAGGTTATCGAATTGATGCCCGGAGACGACAAGATAGTCAGCGTCGGCATCCGGAAACGGTCAAATGGTAGCGATCGGCGCCCATTCCGGCCAAGCAGGCAGCCTCATCCGAACAAGTTTCAGGAAATCTTTAACCATGCTGCAGGGCGCGTGAGCTTGGTGTCGTTGCGGTAACCCGGTTCAGTTCAGGCGCGGAGGCCGGTCTTCTTCCACAGGTTCAACCGCAACATTGAACTCCGGCGCCGCAGGACTCGCATAACCCGGCTCGCTTGCCGCCGCAGCCTCGCGCGCGCGACGCTCGTGTGCGCGGTAAGACGTCCACCCAATCGGAAGACTGAAAAGATAAAGCAGCGAACCGCCGGTCAAAAGCTGCCATGGATAGCTGATCAGAACAGCTATGAACAACACGACGAGCACGACCACCGGTAGCACCATGTCCGGTGCAATCTTGCCGCCGATCATCTTGCCGGAGAACACCGGCAGCCGCGACACCATCAGGAACGCGATCGACAGGGTGAACAATGCCGTGATCGGGGCTGGCAGTTGCGGCGCGCCGATGAATACCAGGTACATCGGCAGCAATACGCAGAGCGCGCCCAGCGGGGCCGGCACGCCCGTGAAATAGTTCGCGGCAAACGGAGGCTTGTTCGGATCGTCCATCGTGGCGTTGAAGCGGGCAAGCCGCAATCCGCCACTGATCGCGAAGATCATCGCCGCGATCCAGCCGACGTTCTTCAAGTCATGCAGTTGCCAGAAGTACAGAATGAGCGCGGGGGCGACGCCGAAATTGACGAAATCCGCGAGGCTGTCGAGTTCCGCGCCAAAACGGGATTGGCCCTTGATCATTCGCGCGACGCGGCCATCGATGCCATCGAGCACTGCCGCGAATACGATCGCTGCGAGGGCCAGCTCGTTGCGGCCTTCAATGGACAGCCGGATCGCGGTCAGGCCAGCGCAGATCGCCAGCAACGTGATGACGTTGGGCACCAGCATCCGGATCGGAATCTGGCGAAACCGGCGGCGGCGCAGGTCGGGCGTTCTGGGATCGGGAAGCATGGCCATGGGACCTATATAACAAGCCCCACCCTGCTTCGCCATTGTGGCGAAAAGCCTGCCGGACGGATCGCAGGCTTGGTTAATCCACGCGGTAGCTCCGGCCGCCGTCGCCCAGCTTGAAATCGGCCAGCACGGTTTCACCGGCGATGGCCGTCTGGCCTTCCGACACCAGGGCCTTGGCGCCTTCCGGAAGGAAGACGTCGAGCCGTGAGCCGAAACGAATAAGCCCGAACCGCTCGCCTGCCCCAAGGACCTGCCCCTCCTTCACGAAGGACACGATGCGCCGGGCAACCAGACCCGCGATCTGGATCACCCCGATCCGGCCCGCGGGCGTCGAGATCACCAGCGAATTGCGCTCGTTGTCCTCGCTGGCCTTGTCCAGATCGGCGTTTAGAAACTTTCCGGGACGGTACGCAATCCGATCGATGCGGCCAGCCACCGGGCTGCGGTTCACGTGGCAGTTGAATACACTCATGAAGATCGAGATACGCGGCAGCGGCTTGTCGCCAAGGCCCAGCTCAGCCGGCGGCACCGCCTGCACCACCATCGACACCCGGCCGTCGGCCGGCGAAACCACGATGCCCTCGCGCACCGGCGTGACGCGCACCGGATCGCGGAAGAACAACGCGCACCACACCGTCAACCCGCATCCGATCCAGCCAAGCGGTGTCCAGACCCAGAACAGGATCAGGCTGGCGAAGGCGAAAGCCCCGATGAAGGGATAGCCTTCAGGATGGATCGGAGGAATTTGCGCGCGAATGGAATTGACGACGGACATGAGTTCAAAGACCTGCGTTTAATGTGACCCAAAACTATTCGGCGGCGGCGGGCGTGACCAGTGGATCGTCGACCGGCGGCGGCGCGCGATTGGGCGCGATGTTCTCGTCGGCCATCATGGCCAGCTTTTCCCGCGCTTCCTGCGCCTCACGTTGCCTGTTCCACATGCTCGCGTAAAGGCCATTTGCCGCCAGAAGCTCTGAGTGGGTGCCGCGTTCGGAAATGCGTCCCTGATCCAGCACGATAATTTCGTCCGCGCCG
>JAGVII010000502.1 GCA_020056155.1 Afipia sp. | reverse complement strand
GCCTGTTCCAGAATGTCGGAAAGCTTGAAGCGCAGCTTGCCCAGAGCGTTGCCCAGGCCTCGTCATGAAGATACGGGTCAAAGTCCCGCCATCACCGTTCCGGCTGCTCAAGGAGCGTTACTTCGGGGAGGAGACCCGCGATCCGCGAGTGGCGCATGCGGCACTCGCGCGGCTATCGCCGCGCCTGCCGCCTGACGTCGTTCCCATCGTGAGCGAAGCCGTTCAGTCGCTGATCGACTACCAGGACCCCGATTACGCACTGGCCTATCTCGACCGGATCGGCCGTTATATCGGTCCGGTCGGGGTTACGGTGCCAAATCTTGACGAACTGGCGCAACTCCTGTCGGACCGGATGCGCTTCGAGGATCCAATCCGGGTGGCGCAGCTCAAGCTCTCCGATGCCGGCGGCGTGAATGCCGAGCCCAACCCATCGTCGGCCGACTGGGTGGAGCGGTTTCACTGGGATGAGGTGATCCTGATGCTTCCATCCGGGATAGCGACTCGCGCGCTGGGTATTTTCCAGCGGTTGCGGCTGGCACGGCTGACACGCCGGTCGGTCAGGCTCCGGTTCAGCTCTTCTGGCCGGTTTGCGCTTCGCAAGCTGAAATGGATGGCCGCATTGCGGATTACACGTCCGTTTTCCGAGCGTTTCAAGCGGGAACGCGTGTGGGTTGAGCGGTGGCTTCACATGGTCGATCGCAGCCTCGTGAAACAGCCCGATGCAACCATTGCGATCGTACGCACCGCCGACCTTATCAAGGGGCACGGCGACGCCTACGAGAACGGCCTTGCGGAATGGAACGTAATTATCGACCGCCTGGTCAAGCCGGCATGCGACGGGGATCTCCCGCTTCCCCGACTGGGTGACGCCATCCAGGAAGCACGAGAGGCCGCCGTCGGAGAGCAGGGCCACAGCCGCCTGCTGAGTGCCGTGGAGCAGCTGAGAGCGCGGGCCCTTGCGCACTGATCAATCGGCTGGCCGATAGCCTATCGATAAAAACTGCATTAGAGTCGGGCGGGATGTGCGGTGCCCGGCATGATTTCGCCGAGATGCGGTATGCGCGACAGAGGAAGACAGATGAAGAAGTTTCGCGGATTGTTTTTTGGATTCATGACTGTTCTTGCGCTTACCGGGTTTGCCGGCGTTCCGGACGCCCGCGCGGCCGACGAACTCAAACTCAGCAACAACCAGCGGATCGCCTGTGGCCGCGGTCTCAACGCCGGCAAGCTTCAGAACATTAATTGCAAATCATATGCGTACATTTTCAACACGCGGACATCCGACTTCTATCGATGCCAGGTGAGCGTCGGCGTAACCCGCGACAACAAGGAAGTGCTCAAGGTCGATACCGACGGCTCCTGCAAGCTGAAGGCGCGGATATATCCGGGTGATTCCAGCTATGCGTTCGACGCCACCGAAACCGAGCCGCCCAACACGAATTCGTTCTTCGGATCTGGCGGGACCGCGATCTGGGTCAGCGACAATACCAAGCTCAGCGCGAAAGGATGCATCATCCTCAGCGTCGGCGTCGGGCCGGACGTCATGAGGTGCGTGGACATGACCTTCGACAAATAGGTTTCATCGGGGAAATGATTCAGGCTGCCGCACGCATTGCCCGCGAGCGCAGGTGTGTTGGACGAACCGATCCTAGCGCTTCAGAAAGAGCGCAAGAACGAGCAGCCCCACGACGATGGCGACACCGATTGCCCAGGTCGACAGGCGGACGTCGCTTTTGATCTCGCGAGCAGCTTCGTTCTTGGCGATTTTCAGGTCGCGCTTCCGATTGTCTTGTTCCGGATCACTCACGGCTTCTCCTGATTTTGGCAGGGTGTAGAAACGCTGGCCCCCCGGTGTGGGCTGGAGGCGCCATGCGGGCAGTCTACGCGGCACAGGTATCCATCCGCAAAGAACAAAACGGAGGGTGGGGCGTTCCAGGGCAGCGGTATGGCCTTTCCCCGCGTTTTCTTCACAGCCTGTCAAATGGATGGAGCGGCATCCGTCCGCGATGCGCAGGGAGCTAGGAAGTTGTGCTGAAATCAGACCTCCGGTTCGCTGAACTGTGATCGCTGGGGCTGGCTATTGCCTTGAGCGTGGAAGCGCCTTGGTGTCTCATCGCGGCTAAACAAGAATCGAGGATTAGATGAACTATCCGCACCGTACCTTGCTGGCACTCACCGGGCTGTTGCTTGTGGGGCAGGCTCCGGCGCATGCCATCGACTATCCCTATTGCATGACCTACGTTCAGGGCTGGACCGGCGCAATCGAGCAATGCGACTATTCGACGATGGCACAGTGTCAGGCGAGCACCGGTGGCCTGAGCGGGACATGCGCGCCGAACTGGAGACTGTCGCAAAACCGCAGCGTTTATCCGGACGCGGCCGAGCCAGGGGCGCCGAGAAGCTCGCGCCATCGGCGCTGATCGCCGGGAGCGGAAAGGCGCTCGGATGCTTCGGATAGTGGCGGAGAGGGGAAGGATTCGAACCTCCGACACGGTTGCCCGTGTACCGCACGCGGTGCCTTAAGCCACTCAGCCACCTCTCCGGAATCGTTCAGCCATGGACGCGGCGCACATCAGGTGCGCTCAAGAAACTCGACGCCGATGATGGTGTCCTTGCGCCAGATCAGTCGGCAATGCGTGACTTTTCGCACGTCGCCCGTCAACGCCAGAGTGAGCCTGCTTCCGAGCGGCCCGATATCCGCCAGTTTGACGCGCGCGCCGCCGGACGACAGATCGAGAACGGTGCAACTGCGTTTTGCAAATCCTCCGTCGAGCAGCATCCATGCGTCGTGCCGGGTCGTGTGGCGAGGTTTGCGGGCTTCTTTTCTGAAAGCGGCCATCGGCTGCGCTCCATGATTGAAGCGTGTTCATACTCCGCGAAAGTTTCGGAAAATTTGAATCAAAGCGCCGATACCCGGACCATCCGCTAAGAATTCATTAATCATAGCGGCGTCTGGATGGTGGGGACGTGCCCGGGAACGGATTCCGGTTCCGGCGCGTTGGTCGTTCGGAGGAGCCTCCGGTGACTGGCAGTCATATTGGCAGCACGGTGAAGGCAGAAAAACACGCGCGGTCACGCATGATCCGCGGCGTGATCCTGCTGGTGTCCGCAGTTGTGTGCCTGCTGATCGTTGCCTTCGCCGTGGTGCGGTCCCTCGGCAATGCGGAGCAGCCTCAAGCGTCGTTGGCATGCGCAGCAAAACTCTACAGTTCCTATGACCCGCAGAACCTCGAGCAATGCATGGCCGTCTGCATGTCCTGCAGCGCGGGCGTGAAAACGACGTGCTCGACGTCCTGCAAGCTCAGGGGCGCGCGGTAGGCCCCGCGCGATCAGGAACGGCGCCCAGGCCCGGGCATATCCGCGTCCGGCCGCCCCGTAGGGCCACCGTCAATACCGAAAAAGCCCCGCCCTATGCCGGAGCATCGAGCGGGGCTCTTCGAGCTTCCAACCCTCTCGGGCTGACAGCTCTTATTTTGACAACGTGCCGCTATCCACTTCGTTCCCCGCCAGGGTCAATTTTTTGACGGTGAGACCGGCGGCAGGGGCTAACGGCTTGCACGCGGCCCATTCTCGTTTTCTTATACGTGGAACACGCCGGGCGCGGCTCGCTCGAAAAGAACCGGGCAGGGAGCAAATGAAGCGATACCTCATCTTCGCAACCATAGGACCGCTGGTGGCTGGGTTTTTCCTCCTCGTGCTGGGAACGCCGGACGGATACTGGGACGGCGACCAGGTTATAAGGAAGCTGTTCAAGGTTTTGCTCGTGACGCTTCCCTACAATTACCTGTTCGGGATCATTCCCGCGCTGATGATCGGCGCGGTCGATGATATTTTCCTGCACGTCCGGCGGATCGGCCCGGCCGTCCGGATGGTGTTGACCGGCCTCGTGGCGTTTGCGGCAACAGCCATCCTTTACGGGACATTGGGCACCGACACGGGCCTCAAGCATTATTTCCTCTACGGGCTTGTGGGGTTCATCCCGGCGACGTTCTCATCGTGGCTGGCGCACAAGTTCGACAAGGTCGGCGGGGCACATCCGAATACGATGAGTGCTTGATGCTTGTCCGGCGAGCATTGAGCGGAAACAGGGGACATTGCGGGCCGCGCCTTCACTTTGTCGCCCGGCGCCCTATATTCATTGTTCCGTCAACAACGAAAGGAGGTGGTCCAGTGTCTCATTCCAAGCGCTGTCACCTCGCTGAGGCCGCCCGCTAAGCTCCCACGAGCTTCGGACAGGGCGGTCTTTCCGCCTGGTTCAGCGAGAATAGGAAGGACGCGTCGAGCATCGCCCGGCGCGTCCTTTTTATTTGATCCGATCTCCGCGTACGCCGACTGAGCGGCGGTCCCGTGCTTGAAACTTCTGAAGCGAATTGCCTTCACCGAAATGCGTTCGGAAGAAAGCACGCGGTTCGGGGTTATCTGTGAGGTACTGCACAGACACGGATGCCAGCGAGATGCTTGAGTTCCAGAATGAAAAAATGGGTTCATAGCTGTCCCCACTGCGGGTCCAAGATGGCGATCGCTCTCAAGGGCGGGAAGACGCAGTTGCTTTGCCCGCTTTG
>JAGVII010000816.1 GCA_020056155.1 Afipia sp. | reverse complement strand
TTCGTAAGCTCCAGCAGCGATTTGTAGGACGAGAGGTCTGGCGGCCAGAACACTAACGACGTGTCCAGAAACAACCGCTGCGGGGGCCGAAGACTGGATACAATCATCCAGTAAATCGGAAAGAACGAGTAGATGCAGATCACAAGAACCGCCGCGTAGAGGCCGATACGCCCGGCAATGTGCTTGATCGGCTTGCTCGCAAAGCCGGACAGCTTTTGTTCCGATGCGGGCGACGGCACATCCTGCGGCAAGCGATCGAACCGGGACGCGCTGCGAAGGAGTCGCTCCTGCCGCGGATCGGCAACAGCAGCAACGACGGAGAGGTGCGAGTTTTGTTGTGTCACTGTCATCGGCCTTGCTTTGCTTCGTCGATCGGGAAGAACCGCAGATAGATCAGGATAATGGTCGCCAGAAGCGCGAACGAGATTGTCGCCACCGCCGCCCCGCCACCAAGATCGAATTCCAGAAATGCCCTTCGATAAGCGAGGGTCGGAAGCGTCTCGGTCTGATTCAGCGGGCCTCCCTTGGTCAGCAGCCAGATCACGTCAAACTTGTTGAACATCCAGATGCCTCTCAGCAGAATGACCACGATCAATACAGATCTGAGACCCGGCAGCGTGATGTGCCAGAACTGCTTCCAGGCGCCGGCACCGTCGACCCGAGCTGCTTCGTAAAGCTGAACCGGAATGGTTTGCAGGCCAGCCAGCACGCACGTCACCACAAATGGAGTCCATATCCATACGCTGACTAGAACAATCGTTCCTTTCGCGGTTGCCGAGTTGGCACCCCAATCGAACATGCTGGATCCGAACGACGCCAGGATGCTTTTGATCAATCCGTAATTTGGATCGAGCATCCATTGTGCGATGAGGCACGCAACAACTGTCGGAAGAAAGTATGGGACGATCGACAGCGCACGAACGATTGTCTGTCCCACGAACTGACGATTCAGAACGAGTGCAATACCCACGCCGAGCGTGACCTGCAATACGATCGCGGAAATGGAAATCGTTATCCCGTTCAACAGCGCGTCCCAGAAGTTACTGTCCTCCAGCACGGCCAGGTAATTACCAAATCCAACCCACCGCGGCGGAGCAATAAAGGACTCCGCCGCGTAGAACGAGAGCTTGATGGAGTACAGGAGTGGCCCGCCAACGATCGCGCCGACTATCAAAACGCCCCCGACGAACAAGCCGATGATTCGCCAATCCTGCCTCATGAGGCACCTACCTTTTCGTCAACAAAATTCAGCCAAGCTTCCGGATGCGATTGGCCGCCGCTTTCACGCAATCGGCCGATGACATGTTCTTGAGCACCTTGTTCTGCAGCATCTCGGGCATGACGTTCGAATCGAAGACCTTGCACGGCCGCAGATCGATTGACGGACCGATCAAGTCGACCGACGAGAGCCTCACCTTGCTGTCCGGATCGATGAACGACTTCATCTGCATCATCGTTGCCCAATGCTTCTGAATCATCGGGTGCTTCTTCCAGCGCGGATCCTCGTAGATATCCAGGCGCACCGGCTGGAAGTTCATCCAGGCCGAATGCAGCCAGTCGATGTAGTGCTCATCGATAAACCATTTGAGGAACTTGAGCGTCTCCTCGCTCTGCTTGGTCTTGAATGCGATGAACCCGTCGAAGGCGAACGGCAGCGCCTTCTGCTTGCCCGTGCTGTCCGGTGCGGCGAAGATGCCATACTTGTCCGCGAGATCCGGATTTCGCGCCTCGAGCGCCTCGACTACACGCCCGGAGTAAAGGGTATGCGCGACCTTTCCGGTCACGAAGAGACTCATGAGCTCGGCATAACTTACTGTGTTCAATCCTGGCGGCATGGTTTTGTAGAGTTCCCCGAAAAGATCGAGGAAGCGACCGGTCCGGTCTGCATTCTCCGGAGCATCCAGAACAACATTCCAATTGTCGTCATAGAATTGCGGAGCTTCCGCGAACAGGTTGCCGAAGCTCGCCCAGTTAGTCGCGCTGTCGCTCGCCAGCGGCATCACGCAACCGCCACGTTCGATATTGCCGTCCTTTGAGACA
>JAGVII010000868.1 GCA_020056155.1 Afipia sp. | reverse complement strand
TTCGCCGAGCGCGATGTGCTCGGGACGAATGCCGAGCGTGACCTCTTCATGAACGGCCTGATACTGCGCTGGAAGCGCGATCCGCAGCGCTCCGCTTTCGAATGTGCCGTTCGCGGCCCGCCCCTCGATCAGATTCATTTCGGGCGATCCGATGAATCCGGCCACGAACAGGTTCACCGGACGGTCGTAGACTTCGAGCGGTGCGCCGACCTGCTGGACATGACCGTCGCGCATGATGACGATACGATTGGCGAGCGTCATCGCCTCGACCTGATCGTGGGTCACGTACACCATGCTGGTGCCAACCTCCTGGTGCAGGCGGGCGATTTCCTCGCGCATGCGGACGCGCAGCTTGGCATCCAGGTTCGACAGCGGCTCATCCAGCAGGAACACTTCGGGTTCGCGCACGAGGGCACGGCCGAGCGCCACGCGCTGCATCTGGCCGCCTGAAAGCTGCTTCGGCTTGCGCTTCAGGTACTCATCGAGGCCGAGCATCTTTGCGGCGCGCTGCACCCGCATGTCGATCTGCGCCGGGTCCATCTTCCGCATCCGCAGACCGAAGGCGAGGTTCTCGTAGATCGTCTTGTGGGGATAGAGCGCGTAGTTCTGGAACACCATGGCGATATTGCGATCCTTCGGCTCCAGCGCGGTGACGTCGCGGTCGCCGATGAAGATCTTGCCGGAGGTGATTTCCTCAAGACCCGCCAGCATCCGCAGCGTGGTCGACTTTCCGCAGCCCGACGGCCCCAGGAACACGACAAATTCACCGTCGCGAATCGTCAGATCGACGCCGTGAACGGCGACCACCGGACCATACGCCTTGCGAACTTTTTCGAGTCTAATCTCTGACATAGATCACTTGTTCTGGCCGGCCACGAAATCGTGGATGCGATGATTGATCGGCGCGAGCGCCTGCTGGATATCGCGGTAAATCGGGAAACCCTGATCGTAAACCGCGGCGCGCGCCGGGTCCGGCACCGCCCGCGATACGATCTGGATGACACCCGCCGCATCGCGTTCGTCCTTGAAAACGCCGATGCCGACGCCCGCGAGCAAGGCGGCGCCGTACGACGCATCCGCGACCGCGGGAAGCTCGACGGTTATGTTCAGCACATCGGCGACGATCTGGCGCCACAACACGCTGCGTGCGCCTCCACCCGTGAGGCGCGCGGTGGTGAAGCCGAGCCCCTTGGACTTCATGACCTCGAGGCAATCGCGCAGCGAGTAAGCCACGCCCTCATACAGCGCACGAACGAAGTGACCGCCACCGTGGTTGAAACCGGCCCCGACAAAATCCGCACGCAGCAGCGGATCCCAGTACGGGCTGCGCTCGCCATTGAGATAAGGGTGAAAGAACAGCCCTTCCGAACCGGGACGAACCGCGGACGCGCGCGCATCCATGGCATCGAACACGGCGCTGCCGTCTTCGCCTTCGCGGCGGAAGAACGTATCGCGCAGCCATTTGTGCGCCGACGCGCAGGAATTGGTGGCGGCGATGACGTACCAGTGATCCGGCACGACGTGGTAATAGTTGATCAGCGAAAAGTCCGGCCTCGCCCTGGGCGACAGCACGTTCACGGTTGCGGCCGTCGCCAGCTTCACGACGCCGATGCCTTCGCGCACCATACCCGCGCCGAATGTTTCGGCTGCGGTGTCCGACGTGCCGCAAACCACCGGCGTGCCTTCCGCGAGGCCCGTCGCCTGCGCGGCCCTCGCCGTCACCTTGCCGACGACGGCGCTCGGCTTGACGATCGGCGGCAATGTCGCCATCGGCCAGCCGATCATGCCGCACAGGTCTTTCGACCACTCGCCGGTCTGCGCGTCCAGCATCAGGGTGCCGAGCGCATCGATGGTGTCGGTTTCCCAGGTGCCGGTGAACTGCGCGCGCAGCCAGTCCTTGGCGACGTAAAGCCGCTTCACCCGCGCGAACGCCTCCGGCTCATGATTGCGCAGCCACAGCATCTGCGGCAGCGTCCAGGTCGGATTGGCGCGGTTCGCCCCGATTTCGAGAATGCGTGCGTCGGCCTTGTCGCGAAGCTGCTGCGTCTCGTCGCGGCTGCGCTGGTCGTTCCACAGAATCGCCGGGCGGATAACGTGGCCGTCGGCATCCTCCAGCACCTGCGTGTGCGCGCCGGCGGAAAACGAAATCGCTGCAATATCCGAAGCCGGACGCCCCGATGCCTTCAGACCGCGCCGCAAGGCGTCGCAGGCCGCAAGCCACCAATCATCCGGGTTTTGCTCGCTCCAGCCAGGATGCGGCGACGATGTCGAAACCGGCGCCGACGCCTCGCTCACCAGCGAGCCATCGGCCTTGATGATGCTGATCTTGAGCGAACCAGCGCCGAGATCAATACCGACCAGAAGGGGATCAGACGCTGCCATAATGGGCGTCCTCCCCCGCGGCGGCACGGATATGCGCCATGTCAATCACGGCGAATGTCTTTCGCGTTCGTGCCGGCGCGCAATCCGATCTTGCCCGGATTGAACAGGTTGCCGGGATCGAGCGCATCCTTGATCGATTGCAGAACCGCGAGGCCGGCGCCGAGTTCGCGCTTCATCCACGGATTGCGGAACAGACCCGCGCCATGGTGATGCGCAATCGAACCGCCATGATCGAGCGTCAGTTGCTGCACGGCATCCCAAAGCTTCTGGTGAATTGGCAGAGCCTGATCGTCCGGCATCGGAGGCAGCCGCACCGTCATGTACTGGCACGCGCCCTCGGGATAAACATGCGACCAGTGCGCGCCGAAATGTATCCCCGGATAGATCGCGCGCACGGCGTTGCCGATGGCGTCATACATCGCGGGAATGGCGGACCAGTTACCTGTCACCTCGATGGTGTCGTTGAAGTAGCCCGCGTCATGCCATTTCTGCGAATAGGCCACGTAGCGGTTCTGCTTCCAGTGTTCATACGGACCGGCTGGTCCGACCTCGCCGCCCTGAGCCGCGGCGATTTCAAGCGCCATGCTCTGCTCGGCCGTGACCATCGGCTCGCTGCCGCAAAACTGCAGCACCGCGAGAAACGGCTTGGTCTTGAAAAGCGCGATATCCTTGGTCCGCTCGTCGCTCTCGACGCGATCATAAAGCCGCACGATGGTCGGGCGCAGTTCGGCCTGCATGATCAGCCGCGCGCTGTCCAGCGCCGCCTGCAGCGACGGGAACGCGAGCACGACGCCGCGCTCAACGGCCGGCTTCCTGAAAATACGCAGCGTCGCTTCGGTGATGATTCCGAGGGTGCCTTCGCTGCCGATCATCAGGTCGCGAATCGACGGCCCCACCGAGCGCCGCGCGACCGGCCGCACGTCGAGCGGCGTGCCATCCGGCAGCACGGCCTTGAGGCCGACGACGATGTCTTCGATCTTTCCGTAACGGCTGCTCAGCTGTCCGCCGCCGCGGCAGGCCAGCCAGCCGCCGACAGTCGATATTTCGATGGACTGCGGCAGATGTCCGCTGGTGTATCCGGCGTCATTCAGCTGACGTTCGAAATCAGCGCCATTCATGCCGGCCTGTACGGTCACGACCGCATCGGTCGGGTTGATGGAGACAATCTTGTCGAGCCGGCGCGTGTCCACCATGATCTCGCCGCCCAGCGGAATAGCGCCGCCAAGCACGCCGGACCCGTTGCCATACGGGATCACGGGGACGTTGCGCGCCTTCGCAAGCTGAACGATGCGAACGATCTCATCCTGGTTGGCAGGACGCACCACAAGGCGGGGAACCGCGCCTGCAATCTCTCCCGCACGTTCGCGGAAAACGGCGAACGGCAGACGATCCCGCGAATAGCCGAGCCTCTGGTCGAAGGACGTCAGAACATTGGCCTGGCCGACGACAGCGCCAAAAGCAGACGCAAGATCTTCATCGACGCGATCGGTATCGCGAACTGCAGCGATGGTGGTTGCGGTCATGACAGCCCCTGCTTAGAGGCCAAATTCGCCACGCTCACTCAACGTCCTCCCTGATCGCATTGTTCTGTGATTGAACAAATGGTTTGCGCAATCGTTTGTTCAAACGTCTTACAAACTTCCACGCGGGTCAAGCTAAAATTTTATCGGGGAGCTGGACCTGTGGAGGCGCGAACGACAAGACCGTCCGGCGCGAGCGGCGCGACGGGTCGCGGTGTACCGCCGTGCAGGAGATCGATCAGGAGATCAGACGCGATTTCGCCCATGAGCTCAGTCGGCATCTTCACCGACGTGAGTTGGGGATAGAGCATCGTCGCGACCGGCGCGTCATGCAGCCCCATCACCGAGATATCGCGCGGAATTTGCAGACCGGCTTCATGCAGCACGGCCATTGCACCCGCCGCCGTCACCAGCGTCGCGCCCAGAACCGCTGTCGGCTTCAGAGCGAGCAGACTGCGCATCGCGTCCGCCCCACCCTCCGCCGTGTATCCTGCAACCGCGACCAGATCGGGATCGAAGGGAATGCGGTGACGCTTGAGACCGTCGCGATATCCCGCCAGACGTTCGCCTGCGTTGAAACCGCCGGGCCGGCCTGCGAGATGGGCAATCCGCTTGTGTCCCATTTGCGCCAGATGATCGACGGCGATCGTCGCCGCGGCGCGGCTGTCCAGCACGACGCAATAAGGACTGCCCGCTAGTTGCCGGTTAAGCAGCACGAATGGCGTGTGGGTGGATTCCAGTTCTTCCCGCAGCAGACGATCGTCATCGAGGCTGGCGACCAGCAATCCGTCGGCACGGTTGCCATGCGACAACCGATGATAGACAGCGTCGGTCGCGCCCGACTCGCGATGCGCGATCAGCAGCGAATAGCCGTGCCGCGCAGACGACTTCTCCGCGCCGCGAATAGCCGATGCGAATACCGGATTGTCGAGCTGCGGAACGATCAGGCCGAGGGTCTGGCTGCGCGACGTTCGCAAACCCTGCGCAAGCGTGTTCGGCGAATAGTCCAGGGCGCGCGCGCTCTTTAGAATGCGCTCGCGGGTTTCATCGCGAATACGTTGATTTGTTTCGCCGCGGAGCACGCGGGACGCCGTGGAAATATCCACGCCTGCCATGCGGGCCACATCAGCCAGTCGCGGTCTCATGGATGCACCGACGGTTGCAATGAGGCCACAACCTAGAAAACAGGCCGCCATGACGCAAGCGATCATGCAGCGGACCAATCGTCGAGAATGAGCGGCTGGCGTCGCCGCAGAGGCACATCAACGCCGATCGCGCGGAGCGAAAGGGAAAAGCGGCGATCCGATGCGCCCTTGATGCAGTTCCTCAGGGGGCCTGCGATCAATGGATCGGCGGCGCTTGAGATCCGCCGCCTGGGCGCGTGCGGATCTCTCCATCTCCCGCGAACAAAAAAGCCCCCGAAGGGGCTTTATGAGATTTACACTGCGTCCTTGGCAGCCTTGACCGGGCGAGCCCGGACGATCTTCCGTGCAGGCTTTGCCTTGAA
>JAGVII010000569.1 GCA_020056155.1 Afipia sp. | reverse complement strand
CGCCTGCCGGCGCGACCTCGAGCGGAATCAAATGGAGCGTTAAATAATGCCGACGCTCGATATTGGCGGACGTCAGGTCGAGATCGACGACGGCTTTCTCAAGCTGTCGCCGGCCGAGCAGAACGCAACCGTCGAAGAAATCGCGAAGTCGCTCGGCGCGCAGCCTGGGGCGGCAGCACCTGCTGCCGCTGCTCCTGCGCCCATCCCTGAGAAGCCAACGGCAGCGCCGGCGCCGGACGTCACGCCGGCGGATGCGGAAAGCCGCGTGCTCGGATTGATGAAGGCCGGCGGTACCGGCGTCGCCAAGGGCGCGATAGGTCTGGCCGGCCTGGTGCCGATGCTTTCGGATCTCGCGCACACGGGTGCGAACAAGTTTCTGTTCGATCCGCTTTTCAATGCGATCAGCGGCCCGCGCAAAGATGCGCCGATGCCGGCGGATGTTAACAAGCTGGCGTCGCCGGATTCGATCGAGCGCGGCATCGAGAAGGTGACCGGCGAATTCTACAAGCCGAAAAATACCGCCGAGGAATACGCCCAGACGATCGGCAGCTTTCTGCCAAATGCGGTCGGAGGCCCGGGCTCTGTCGGCACCAGGCTGATCACGCAGGCGATGCTGCCCGGCGCGGCGAGCGAGGCGGCCGGCCAGGCCACGAAGGGCACCATGTTCGAAACGCCAGCGCGTATCGGAGCGGCGATCCTGTCGCCGGTCGCGACCACGGCGGCCGCTCGCGGCTTCGATGCGGTTCGCAACGTCGCCGACGGCATGTCGCGCCGCGCATCCAATCATATGGTCAAGGCGATGGAGGCCGATACGCCGGCGGCGGTCCGCGCTGAAGTCGATCGACTGGGCCCGGACGCCATGCTCGCCGATGCCGGTCCGGCGTTTCTCGGCAAAGCCCAGGGCGCGTCGCTCAATAGCGACGAAGGCCGATCGGTGCTGCAAACGGCGCTGACGCAGCGCGATCGCGCGACAAATTCGCGGATCATGGGAGACGTCGATCGCGCTCTCGGCCCCGCCGAAGATCCGCTCACCGTCACGAACGCCATAAAGGCGCGCCGGTCCGAGGTGGACAGCGTTGCCTATCCGCAGGCGCTGGACAGTGCGCCGGCGGTTCGCACCGCGCCAATCCTTGCGCAACTCGACGACATGATTCCGCAGTCGGTCGGCCTCGAGCAGAGAGCACTTCAGACGCTGCGCGACATGATGACCCGCTATGAGCGGCGGCCGCGAGTCGATGCGGAAGGCTTTCCGCAGTACGACGCCCGGGGAAATCAGCTGTGGGATGACGTGCCGGTATCACAGAACAATGCTTCCGTGCTGCACAAGGTCAAACAGGAGATCGATAACGTCATCGAGTACGATGCGCCCGGTCTCGGTGTGCCGGCATCGGCGTTCCGCACTCAGCAGGCCTCGCTTAAGGAACTGCGATTTCGCCTCAATCAGGCGCTCGAGCGCCAGGTGCCGGGCTATGCCGAAGCGAACCGCACATCTTCTTCGCTAGCACGCCGCGCCGACGCGGTAGATCTCGGCACCAAATATCTCGGCGACGGCAAGACGACGGCATCACCGGGACGCTTCCTGGACGAGTTTGAGCAGCTCGAGGCCGGGGAGCGCATCGCATTCGCCAAGGGAAGCCGCGGCGACATCGAGCGCAAGCTCGGCACCAAGGCCAACGACCTGCAGGCGCTACGCGGCGAGCTGCAGGGTGAGGGCGGCTGGAACACCGCAAAGATCGCGACCGTTCATGGTGATGACGCGGCCGCGGAGCTGATGCGCACCGTCGAGCGTAACCTCAAATTTCGCGATACCCATCACAAGGTGGTCGAGAATTCGCAGACGGCGCAGCGCCTGTCTGCCGCGGCCGCGATGAAGCCTTCGACAATCAACGAGAATGCCATCGTCACGCCGGCGGGAAATTGGCTCGGCATGGCGCTCACCGCTGCAAAGCGCGGCGGTGTGAAGGCGCTGAACGCGATGACGGAACGCGCGCAAAACCAAGCGCGCGGCGACGTCGCGCGGATCCTGACCGCGCAAGGGCCGGAGCGTGATCGGCATATTCAAGCGATTATCGATGCTCTCGATCGGCGCCAGGCAAGCGCATCAAGGCATTCGGCTGCATCGGCGGGACAGCAGGCGCTGGCGGCTGCCTTGATGGCGCAGCTCGGCCGCTGATCTTTCGAAGGCGATCCTGCACTTCAACGACGATTGCCGTCGCGAAGATCGTTGCAAGCAACGCGACGACGAATGCTGCCAGATCGCGCTGCGCCCAGTGATAGGCGCCCTGCGACAGCAGCACTCCAAAGAAGACGGCGGCTTGCATGATTTTCAAAGTCATCGCCCGCCACACCTAACCCGATTCCCACGTTCTTGAAAGGTTCTCTTTCCGAGAGCCGCGCGCCGCTATGGGGAAAACCGCCTAATGCCCAGTGATAGCAACGGAATTTATTCGCTCCCGCCTGGCTACCTCGCTGTAACCGGCGAGACGATCCAGGCCAGCCAGCACAATCCGCCGCTAGAGGACCTGGCCGAGGCGGTGACCAACCGGTTGCCTCGAAACGGCGCGGCGCCGATGAGCGGACCGCTGAAGTTGGCGAACGGCACAGTCGGTGCGCCGGCTCTTCCGTTTGCCTCGGCGCCTAACAGCGGCTGGTTCAAGACCGATGCCGGATGGGGGCTGTCCGTCGGCGGTACGCTGGTCCTTGAGATCGGCGCGAACGGAATCATCACTGGCGTCACGACCAACAGCATTCCGGACAAAGCCGTCACGCTTCAAAAACTCTTCCATCCGTCCGGGCCGTCGAAGCTGCTGGGCTCGAATTCCAATGCGGCGCTGACGATCACTGGCGCGGCGAACAATGGCGCCGGATTGATCCGCGTCACTGTTGCGGACTCGTCGTCCTTCGCGACAGGCCAGAGCAAGACGGTTTCGGATGTGCTCGGCACCACCGAGGCAAACGGCACCTGGCTGATCACGGTGATCGATGCGACGCACATCGATCTGCAGGGATCAAGCTTCACGAACGCGTATATCAGCGGCGGCACGATCGGCGGCGGTTTTGAGGAATTGTTGCTCGGCTCAGGCCTCAGTCTGATAGGCGGCACTCTCTCCGCAATTCCGCAAGGGTATTTGTTCGGGCTCACATGTTCGAACGGCGCGGACGTAGCCAACGATATCACGGTGTCCGCAGGCAAATGCCGGGATGCGCTCGACACCAAGAACCTGATTTTGACCGGGATGACCAAGCAACTGGACTCGGCCTGGGCGGCCGGGAGCGGCGCGGGCGGACGTTCCAGCGCCGCGCTAGCAGACGGGACTTGGCATTTCTTCGCAATCGGCAAGCCGAACGGTCAGACCGATTTTTTCTTTCATACCGCGCTCGACCCAGCCGGCGTTCTTCCTACCGGCTACACGGTGTATCGGCGCGTTGCGTCTTTCGTGCGAACGGCCGGCTCCCTTCTTCCGTTCACGCAGCTGGGTGACTTCTTTCGGTACAAAACCCCGATCCTGGATTCGCTGGACCCAGCCCTCGGCACAGTGAGCGTCCTGAAGGCGCTGACTGTCCCATCTGGTCTCGTGAATCAGGTCCTTCTTGAACTTTACGCGGCGGGCAGCGCGTCAGAGATCTATATCCGCGCGCCCGGTGACACCGACGGCGTGCCCAGCATCCTCGCCGCGCCGATGGGCGTTATCCGCCCGATCGGGAACGGCTTGATGGGCCAAGGTGTGTTTTTCACGAATACTTCGGCCCAGCTCGCACTTCGTGCATCCGCAAGTAACACCACAATCGGCCTGACGACGATCGGTTATTGGGACCGCCGCGGGCGCGATGAATGACGCTGAATTGCCGTCACCTGATTTTGCCATGGAGGCCTAGCGGGCATGCCTAATATCCGTCTCAAGGATTTGCCAAATGTTGTCGTCCCTGACGCGGACGATCGGCTCATCGTGGATGGCGCGACAACGCGCAGCATCACGATCGACAATTTTCTCACAGCGGTCGGCTCCCAGCCGGGTGCTGGTTACGGTGGCACGTCGGCGACGTCGCTGCTGATCGCCAACGGGGTTACGAAGGTTTTCACGACGCAGGCCGGGCTCGCGTATCAGGTAGGAAATTACGCTCGCGCGGCGTCCGCCGCGAACGGTGCGAACTTCATGGAAGGCATCGTATCCGCCTACGTTGGCACTTCGCTGTCGATCGACGTGAGTAAGATCGGTGGAGCGGGGACGTTCGCCGATTGGCACCTTCAGGTCGCCGGCGCGCCTGGCGTTGGAGATCTGACATCGACAAACAACCTGTCGGACGTCGCGTCAAAAAAAGCTGCCTTGGACAATCTGTCGGTTCACGGCGCGGATATTGCGTCGGCCGCGACGATCAATCTCGAGACGGCGACCGGCGACCTGGTCGATGTCACGGGCGCTGTGGCGATCACGACGATAACGCTCTCGGATGGCCACGAACGAACGGTGCGCTTCACCGGCGCGCTGACGCTCACGAACGGTGCCTCGCTCGTATTGCCAGGCGGCGCGAATATCACAACGGCGGCGGGCGATTTAGCGGTCTTCCGCGGATACGCCGCGGGCGTGGTCCGGTGCGTAGGGTATACGAAGGCCAGCGGTAAGCCTGTTATTGCGAACACGCCGACCGAGGTGGGAGCGGCCGCCTTAGCCGGCAATCAGAATTTGACCGGCGGATTCACCGCGACCAGCGATAATGACGGCACGGTATCGGCCGGCACCTACACGCCCGATCCCCTCACGGGGAATTTCAAGTACATCACGGCGAATGGGGCTTTCACGCTGGCGCCGCCAGCCGCAGAATGTTCGATTGTGCTGGAAGTTCTCAACGGCGCCAGCGCCGGCGCGATCACGACGAGCGGTTTTACAAAAGTCGATGGCGCCTATTCCACGACGAACACGCTAAAATTTCTGTTCTCGATCGTCAAAACCAAAAACTATTCGTATTTAAGCATCACGGCGCTGCAATGACGTTCCCATTTCCGATTTTATTTTCCCGGAAAGCGCCCGCCGTTCTCAGTTACGTCACTCACCTTGAGGACACGAGCGGATCAGCGTCACCATCTTTTGCCAGCGCAGCAATCGGAGCTGCAGCAGCCGATCGGCTTGTTATCGTCGGCGTGTGCGTATCAAAAGGCAGCGGCGTTTGGTCGCCTAATCCGATTTCATCTGTGACAATCGGTGGCAACGCCGCAACGCAAGTCGGCTCTCAGGTGCTTGCGGAAGGGACCGCGACCAGCGTTGTTTGCCTGTTCGCATTGACCGTTGCTAGCGGCACGACCGCGACGATCGTTGTCAATATGGCGGCGACGACAACGGGCGCAAAGATCGTAATCTGGAACGCGACCGGGCTGTCCAGCACGACGGCATCGGATACCAAGGGCGACAACGCCACGCCGTTCACGCAATCGCTGACGGTACCTTCCCTTGGGTTCGGCGTAGGCATCGCTGGCGGGGAAAGCGTCACATCCTGGACCTGGACGAACATGACCGAGCGGAGCGACGCTTCGGCAAGCATATGGACGGCCTCGGGCGCCGATACGGCCACAGCAGGTTCGATTAGCGTTACGGCCTTGAATGCCGCCGGGACGCGCGCTGCGATGGTTCTCGCGGCGTTTGCGTAGCTCACCAGCAGCGGATACTCGCCTCGTAGGTCAGCGTCGGCGGTTCGCTGACAATCGTAATCTTGAGCAGCTCGTATTTTCGCGGACAAAGCCCGGTCTGAGCGCTGAGGCTTTCTCTCGCCGTCAGGATCGGATCCGGCGATCCGACAACGCGATTTTCGATGGTCCTCCGGATGTTGAACCCCATCGTCCCGATCGTGTCGAGTCGCACCTCTCTCGTGAAATCCGGTTCGCTTCCCGGACGAGACGCCGCGACGAAAGCTGCAAGGCAGATAGCAGCAATCGCGAACATCACTGCAATCTTCATCGAAGTTGACCTGAAAGAGAATCGACACATGAACTTTATCGAAGCGTGCGGCGCCTTGGAACAAGCCATCGATCAGAAAATCGCGACAGCAGTGGACGGACTGGCTTCGTCGCCGCCGCCGCCGCCGAGCAGCGGTTTCCCGATTGTTTTCCCAAAATGGAACGGTCCCAATAATCAAGTCGGCGCGGGCTGGACAGATTTCAAGGCCGCATTGGACGCGCAGATTGCCCGGTGCCGCGATCTTCCATTCCCGTCCGGTGCAAAAATCAATATCCCCGGATCCTATCCCGGCCCCGGTGGCTTTTCCTATTCGACCGCTATTCAATTGGCTGATGGCCGCATTTTCCTTGCGCCTCACACGACATCAACAGCGCGCATATACGATCCCTCGACCCAAAACCTCGTCACGCCGAACGGGATCTATCCGAGCGCGCAGGGATCATTTAACGGCGCAGTGCTGATGCGCGATGGTCGGGTCTATGTCATCCCATCGAACAGCACGAGCGCACGGATCTTCGATCCCCGGGAGGAGAGCCTGACAACGCCGGGCGGCACGTTCCCAGGCGGTGACCAGCATTCAGGCGGCGTTCTCTTGCCAGACGGGCGCGTGTTCATGGTGCCGCATCAGTCGACGTCTGCGCGCATCTATAATCCGGTGACGAATACCGTAACAACCGTACCCGGTTTTCCGGGGAATTACGGCTACTGCGGCGCGGTGCTTCTGTCGGACGGAAAGGTGTTCTGCATCCCGCACAACGCGATCCATGCCGCGATATACGATCCGGCGGCCAACACCGTCACGATGACCACCGCGACATTCCCCGGTCTCGAGGGATTTGTTGGCGGCACGCTGTTGCCCGACGGCAGGGTATTTTGCTCGCCGCACAAATCCGCCGCTCCACGCATCTGGGATCCGGCGACGGATACAATCATGACGCCGAGTGGTGTCTGGGGCACGGCGGGAATCGCGGGTTTTATCGGCTGCACGCTTTTGCCGGATGGGCGGGTTTGGGTGATGCCCTATACGTCGACCTCGGCGCGCATCTACGACCCGGTCACCGATACGACAGTGATGCCGCCCGGCACATATCCGGGGGCCGGGGCGTTTCATGGTGCTCTGACCATGCGCGACGGCCGCGTGTTCTGCCCGCCGTTCGGCTCGATCGCTGCGTACATTGCGGCGACTGGCTACGGCTTCGATCTCGATCCGCAGCTCACAACCAGCCCGTTCTACAACCGCTACTAGCCAAATCACACAATCAGGACTGACCAGCCCGCGTTCGAGGGGCTGCAGCTCTGACATCAAGCATGGGGCAATCACATGGCAGAGAACCGGTTTTCGGAATCGTTGACGCGCGCCCTCGTGCACGAGGGCGGCTATTCGAACGATCCGGACGATCCCGGCGGCGTCACGCTCAATGGCATCACCCAGCGCGTCTATGACGCCGATCGTAACCGCCGAGGCCTGCCGCATCAGGCGCTGACGCGTCAGATGCTCGGGTCCGCCTCCTGGATCGCCGAGCGGGACTCGCTCTATCGCCGTCAATATTGGAATGCGATCGCCGGCGATGAGCTGCCGGACGGCGTCGACTATGTCGTATTCGACGGCGCGGTGAATTCCGGACCGGTTCAGTCGGTGAAATGGCTTCAGCGCGCGCTCGCCGCGATGGGCCTCTATCGCGGCATGATCGACGGTCATATCGGCGAAGGCACGCGCGATGCGCTCGCTGCCGTAAATGACAATGACCAGCTGATCGCCGCAATCTGCGATAGGCGCATCGCCTTCCTGCAGGCCCTCAAGGGTTATCGCAAGTTCGGCCGCGGCTGGCTGGCTCGCGTGGCGAACGTTAGGGCGGTGGGACAGGCCTGGGCAACCGGCAGCGTCGGCCCGGAGCCGGTCTACGTCGACGGCATGCACCAGAAGGCGAAGATCGAGAACGCCAAGCAGCCGCCGAGCGCGGCCGCAGGCGATCTCGCATCCGGCGTGGGTGTGGCATCGGGCGCCGGCGCCGGCGGCCTGCAGTCGGCGACCAGCGCCGACCTCACCAGCACGCTGCAGCAGACGCAGGATGCTCTGACGCCGCTCTCTTCCACGAGCTCGATCATTGCGAATGTGGTGCTGGTCCTGGTGATCATCGGCGCCGTGCTGACGATCGGTGGTCTCGCCTGGCGCTTCTATGCCAACTGGAAACGGGCGAAGGCGGTCGATGCGCTGGATCTCGGCGTGGCGGTGCCGGTATGAGCGCCTGGATCTGGTGGCTGATCGCCACGTTCGGCTTCGCCGGCACAGTCTTTTTCTGTGTGGCGTTTCCGACGACGGCCGTTCTGGTCGGCCGAGCGATCGCGGGCATCATCCGGAGGATGCTGCAGACGCGGCCCGGCGTCGCGGTCCTGGTGGCGATCGTGGCGACGATCGCCATGTGGATCTGGCGCGACGGCGTCGTCGAGGAGCGCTGGGCGCAGCGCTACGCCGACGACAAGAGGCTGGCGGCGATCGCCAGCAAGGCCCGCGACGATCAGATCGCGGAAGACCTCACCAAGAAATACCAACCGAAAATCCAGTCCCTCGAGCAACTCTCGAAATCATTGCAGAAACAGGTGGCCGATTATGCGAAGCGAAAACCCGTTACCGTGGCCGGCGCGCCTGGCGCCTGTCGTCTTGGGGCTGATGCTCTGCGGCTGCGCCAGCAAATTCGCTGAACTGCCGCCGCCGCTGCAGGTCGCGTTGCCGGAGATCTGCGAGAAGATCCTCGAGCCGGTCGATATGCCGGACGTCGGGCCCGATGATGATGCGCACGATGCTTTCGTGAAGGATGAAGCCGCGCTGATCGTCGCCAATGAGCGGATCAAGGCAGGGAAGGCCTGCGTCCGCGATCTACGCCAGGAGTATGCCGGCCATGGGGATAACTAGGATGGCTACGCGTCCGCGCCTGGCGACCACCAACGAGCGGGTCGCTATCCTCGAGGAGAAAGAGACCAAGACCGAGGAGCGGCTGGGGTCGATCGAGAAGAAGCTCGATGACGTCTACACGCTACTGATCCAGGCCAAAGGGGTCATTTGGCTTGGAACGAAGATCGCCGGCGCGATCACGCTGGCCTGCGTTGTAATTGGCGCGGTGGTGGCGGTGCTGAAGTATTTGCACGGCTGAAGGCGCAAAAGAATACCGGGCGTCAATCCGCGCATTCCCGACAATATCAGAACGCCGCTGGCCCATGGCCGGCGGCGTTTCTGTTTGTGGATCCGCGAAAAGGCCAAGCTGGGCCACGGCCTCGAGGTTCGCCATCTCGAGCAGCTCGACGTCGTCAGACAGCTTCACGATCGCTTTCGTGATGCCGCGCGCGCATCGGCTTTCGAGATCTCCGGAGATCCAGCCAGTGCGGCCGCGGTGGCGGCCGCGCAGCACACGGACGGTGGTCTTCATACGCTACACGCAACTGACGCCGGCGGCGCCGGCAGGGACTACCAGTCAGCGAGGCAGGCCCAGTCGTCGGCAAGCAAATCCGCCTGCGACGCGAGCCAACCGGGCTGCCACTGCTTTCTCGCAGTGTACATCGCAATGTAGGGCTGGCAATCGAGCGGCTGGTCTTCGCCGATCCATTTGGCGGTGCGATCGTTGACCTTGCGCTCTGTCCCTTGAGTGTTGAAGGGAGGCAGCTCCAATCGCGGCATCAGCACGATAAACATAACCTCGCCGGATTCCAGCTTTCCGCTGTTTCCGTTCCATCCGAGGCGGGTTAGCCGACGACCGGCTTTGAGGAATTTCAGCGCATCGCTGAACGAGATGTTTACTTCCTGCATCAGTACGTCACCCAGTGTTTCCGCGCCGGCCGCGAAAGATCGCGGTCATAGGCCATAGCCATGGTGTTGCAGCCCGCGCGACCGTCTTCGCGGTAGCCATTCGGCTCATGAAAAACTGTCGGCTTTCGCTTCGACACAAGCCGCGCCTCGCCGTCCGGTTCGCCAACAGTGACCAGCTCCTCCCGAACAACGTCGTCCTCCTGGACGCGCGCCAGATAACCGCGCATGCGCTGGTTTTCGGCCTCTGAAAGCGACAGGCGCTCCTTGAGTTCGTCGACTGCCTTGCGCGCAGCCTCATATTCGCCGAGTGCGGTCTTGAAGTTTGCCATGCGACTGTCGAGCAGCTGCTGAAGCTCGATGCGCGCCGCGCCCTCAGCCTGTAATGCGGCCTCGAGCTGGGCGCGGGTTTTGCGTTTGGCGTTCAAGTCG
>JAGVII010000095.1 GCA_020056155.1 Afipia sp. | reverse complement strand
GTCGGCGATCAGTTCGCAGCGCTGCTCGGGACGTTCGCATTGCCGGCCTCGGGTTATCTCGTGCTTGCCGCCCAGACCCTGATGATTGCTGCCGTGACCGCGTGGGCGTCGCGGCGGACGCTTTTTGCAACCCTCGAGGAAATCGATTGAGAGCGTTTCCGGGCGGACAGGCATGGGCTAGAAGAACGTGTCAAAACATGGTGTTGGTAAGGTTTGAGGCCACAGCCGCGCCGGATTTTGCGATAGACTGATGGAATGGGCCGCACTCCATTGATGCGCCTGAGCGAGTTGAGATTGTCCGAGACCTCACACAGCCGCGATGTCACGCCGACGCACGGGCGCTTGCGCCACCGCGTGGTGATGCTTGCGATTGCCGGTATCCTTCTGTTCGTCGGGCTGGGCTTCGTCGATTTCCTGTCGCGGGTCCCGCCGGCCGAGGAACGGCCGCCGCGCAATGCCGACGGCATCGTGGTTCTCACCGGCGGATCGTCGCGCGTCGCGGATGCGCTCGAATTGCTGTCGGTCGGCTATGGCCGAAGGCTTCTGATTTCCGGCGTGCATCCGACCAATGGTTACAGCGACATTCAGCGCACGCTGCCCGACAGCCAGCGCCTCCTGGCCTGCTGCGTCGATCTGGATCGTTCCGCGGTCAATACCCGGAGCAATGCCACCGAGACCCGGCGCTGGGCGACGGAACGCGGCTTTCACTCCCTGATCGTGGTGACATCGAACTATCACATGCCGCGTGCGATCGTTGAACTGTCCCACTCGATGCCCGATATCGAACTGGTTCCGTTTGCGGTGGTCGGCGAAAAGTGGCGCGAGGAGCCATGGTGGACGAGTGGCGCGGCGTTGCGGCTCCTGCTATCGGAATATGCCAAGTATCTGTTTGCGCAGACGCGGGTCGCTTTCGGCGGCGTAGGGCAGGGCGGGATGCCGGAAATCGGCACGCCCCCGCCGCCTTCAAAACCGGCCACCGCATCCGCCAACTAATCACTCGTGGTCCGGTTCTGACATTTGCATCTCACCTCGGCGGCACTCTTGCGAATGTCAGAATCAAAACCGCCAGCAATTATAATTTTCTAGTGTCCTTTCGAATCCGACGTTCGCTTGAAGGGGCTGCAAAATGAGGCGAACGTCGGATTCGGGACATCAGGCGAGTTTATAATGGTTTCGGTATTTCTGCGGTCGCTGCTCTACAATGTCGTTTTCTATCTGAATCTGGCGTTCTGGGTGGTGCTCGGACTTCCAACCTACGCGATGCCGCGCTGGGGCATCGTGTGGATCGCAACGAACTGGGGGAAGACGAGCATCTGGTGGATGCGGATCATCTGCAACACCCGGGTCGAGTATCGCGGTCTCGAAAAAATTCCGAAAGGCCCGCTGATTGCCGCCGCCAAGCATCAGTCGACCTGGGAAACTTTCGCGCTGCTGCAATTCTTCGATGAGCCGCTTTATATCCTGAAGCGCGAATTGCTCTGGCTGCCGTTGTTCGGCTGGTATCTCAGCAAGGCCGGCATGATCGGCGTCAACCGCAAAGCGGGCGGACGCTCATTGATCGACATCACCAGGCGCGCTGCCCGCGAAATCCGGCGTGGCCGTCAGCTTCTGATTTTTCCCGAGGGGACGCGACGCGCTGTCGGCGCGCCTCCCGACTACAAGAGCGGCGTCAGTCTGATTTACGGCGACGCCGGTGTGCCGTGTATTCCCGTGGCGCTGAATTCCGGATTGTTCTGGCCGCGCCGGACCTTCATGCGTTACCCCGGAACGCTCGTCATCGAGTTTCTGGACCCGATCCCGCCCGGCCTCAAACGCCAGGAATTCAACGCGCGCATGCAGGCCGCCATCGAAGAGGCGACCGACCGGCTGGTAAAGGCGGGACGCGAGGAGCAGGTGAGATTGATCGGTTTCTCCGCCCCGGTCGCCAAATCTGTTCGCTCCTGAAACGTCCATCAGGTCCTGAACGCAAACGGTCATGTGTGGCGGTGCAGGGCGCCTTCGCCATGCAGCATCGCCGCGAGACGATGTAGCGGCGCGTCGCGCACGCCCTGCGCTTCCAGCGCGGTCACCGTCGCGATGACGTATTCGTCGTTCGGCCCGTAAGCGCCGTGACCTTGGCGCACCAGCCGTAACTGTTCGTCCATCGTCAACCGGCCCGCATATTGATCGTGGCTGCGGTCGGCGACATAGGCCAGCGCGCTGACGCGCTGGCGGGCGTCGCCTTCAAGCCAGACCGAACGCATCACTTCGCGGTAGACGCCCGTGACCTGCTCCCGCTCGCGCAGATAAGCGACGGTTGCTTTTCTCTCGGTCGCGGCCACCCGGAAGGCGACGCCCTGACAGGCCCCGCCGCGATCGAGCCCCAGCACCAGTCCGGGCTTTTCCGGCGTGCCGCGATGGACCATCGAATAGATGCAGAGCGAACGATGTTCGCCGATCAGCCGCGCCGGCTTCTGTTCGAGGAACGCGAAACCCGGCTTCCAGATCAGCGATCCGTAGCCGAAAACCCACAGGTCGCCCTCGGGAAACTCGGATTCGGCAAGGATTTTCGCGGCCATAATGTGTGCCTGTGCAAGGGATCACGCCTACCAGCCCTCCACCTGGCGTGCAACCTTATGGACATCCACGCGCTTTACGCGGACATGATATCTTTCAATTGCCCGATTCAGGTGATCTAGTGTGGCGGTTCGCAAGTCCGCCTCCCTTTGCAGCGCGTTCTTTTGCGGACTTGCGAACCAAAGCCACACTAGAATTTATAATTGCTAGTGTCCTTTGAATCCGAAGTTCGCTACGGAAGGCGCTGCAAAATGAAGCGAACTTCGGATTCAGGACACTAGCTCCCGTCATGCCGACATCCCCCATTGCGCCCCGCCGCCGCCTCTGGCCCGTTTTCGTAATGCCGGTTCTGGTCCTCGCCGCTGCCGCGGCGTGGAGCGGGTTCTGGTTCTATGCCGCGTCCCATGTCGACGAGAAGTTCGAGGAATGGCGCACGCGCGAGGCGAAATCCGGCCGCGTCTACGAGTGCGCCAACCGCTCCGTCGCGGGTTTTCCGTTCCGCATGGAGGTTAGCTGCGAAAGCCCGGTGGTGACGCTGACATCGCAGACCGCAGATCAGACCCAGCTTACCGCGCGGCTGAAGGATATTCTGGTCGTGGCGCAGGTCTACGATCCGACCAGGATCATCGCCGAATTCACCGGACCGGCGACCGTCGCGGGCCGGGGCGAGGCGCCGTCTTTCGTTGCGGGCTGGACTACCGGCCGCGCGAGCGCAGCTGGCCTGCCCACACCACAGCGCGTTTCGCTGGTGTTCGACGATCCGGCGCTCGACCGCATGAACGGTTCGGCGCAGACGCCATTGTTGCGCGCAAAGCATCTCGAACTGCATACGCGCCTGCTCGAAGGCTCGCTGTCGAACAATCCAGTGGTGGAAACGGCGTTTCAGGTGACGGCAGGAAGCCTGCAGGGCTTGCATCCGATTCTTGCCGCGCCGTTCGATGCGGACATTCGCACGCTGTTGCGCGGCCTGAAGGATTTTGCGCCGAAACCCTGGCCGGAACGGTTCCGTGAAATCCAGGCCGCCGGGGGCCGCCTCGATTTCACCCAGTCGCGCGTGCAGCAGGGCGAGACCATCGCGGTCGCCGCGGGCTCGCTCGCCCTGACGCCGACAGGTTATCTCGATGGTGAACTGACCATGACGGTTGCCGGGCTGGAGAAGGTCGTATCGCAGCTCGGTATCGACAAGCTGCTGATGGACGGCGTGCCCCAATCGACCGTCGATCGCATCGCCCCCGGCGTCAGCGCACAGGACGTCAACAAGGTGATCAGCGCGCTCGACCGCATGATTCCGGGCCTCGGCAATGTCGCGCGCAAGAACGCCAATGCCGGTGTGGTTGCAGGCGTCAACATGCTGGGTCAGGCCTCGACGCTGGAAGGCAAGCCCGCGCGGGCGTTTCCGCTGAAATTCACCGAAGGCGTGATTTCGATCGGCCCGTTGCGGATCGCGCAGACCGCGCCGCTGTTTTGAGTTCGTTCGTCATTGCGAGGAGCGAAGCGACGACGCAATCCAGTCTTGGCTACGATTCTGGATTGCTTCGCTACGCTCGCAATGACAAAGGCTGTCATTGCCGGGCTCGACCCGGCAATCCATCTTTCAAGAAAAGTTTTTTAGGATGGATGCGGGGGTCAAGCCCGCGCATGACACTCCGAGATTTTAGCCGGCTACGGCTTCTCGCCCGGCTTCGGCAAATTCGCGTGCTTGCGGCCGAAATCCGGATCGGCGGTTTCCTGGCCGAGACTGACGATGCCACGGCGGATCGCGCGGGTGCGGGTGAAGTGATCGAACAGGGCCTCGCCGTCGCCGCGGCGGATCGCGCGGGTGAGCTTC
>JAGVII010000786.1 GCA_020056155.1 Afipia sp. | reverse complement strand
CAGCTTCGAAACCGCGAATCCATGGCTGGCGTGAACGCGGATCACGCTTGGGCGCTGATGCAGGAATGGCTTGATCTCGGTGACAAGCTCCTGCGCCAGGTTCTCGAGTTGCGGGCCGAGGCGGGCCTGCATGCGCTGCCCCGCCCACACCAGCTTCTCGCCGAAGGCGGTTAGCGTCGTGCCCTTGCCGCGATGGGTCTCGACCAGCGGCACGCCGAAGAAGGCGGACCACTGTTCGACCAGATTCCAGACATGGCGATAGGACAGGCCGGCGTGTTCTGCCGCGCTGGTGAGTTTGCCGGTCGTGCGGATTTCGTTCAGCACGCCCAGCATAACGACGATGGTCTGCGGGCTGCCTTCCTTGTGGAAGCGCCAGACGGGTTCGATCTCGATCTGCAGCATCCGGCACCTCTGGTTATGAAATGAATTTCATACGGTCGCGAGCCACTGGAAAATCGTATCATATTTACTGCGGTAATTTTAATGGCAAGTTGAGGAAAACAGCGGGAGGAATATGATGTCTATTGCATATGACCACGCTCATGACACATCCTGCGGCGCTGCCGTCGGTCTCCGCAAGCAACTGCTGATCGACGGCCGTCACGTCGAGTCGCTATCGGGCCGCGCCTTCAACACCCTCAATCCCGCCACCGGGCAGGTGATCGCCACCATCTCTGAGGGCAACGAAGCCGATGTCGAACGCGCAGTCGCCGCAGCACGCCGCGCCTTCGAAAGTGTCTGGAGCACTATGCGGCCCGCCGAGCGCGGCCACATCCTGTTCCGGCTCGCCGAACTGATGAAGCAGCATGGCGACGAACTCGCTGAACTGGAAAGCCGCGACGCCGGCAAGCCGATCGCCGCGGTGCTGCGGCAGGATCTTCCCGCTGCCATCGACACGCTCACGTACTACGCCGGGTGGGCCGACAAGATTCACGGCGATACGGTGCCGACGCGCAGCGATGCGCTGACCTACACCGTGCGCGAGCCGGTGGGTGTGGTCGCCGTAATCGTGCCGTGGAATTTTCCGCTGATGATTGGCATGTGGAAACTCGCACCGGCGTTGGCCTGCGGCTGCACGGTGGTGATGAAGCCCGCTGAACTGACATCGCTGTCCGCGCTTCGGCTCGGAGAACTTGCACTAGAGGCAGGTCTGCCGCCGGGTGTGCTGAACATCGTGCCGGGTCCGGGCCGTGTGGTCGGCGATGCGCTGGTCAAACATCCCGGCGTGGACAAGGTGACGTTCACCGGTTCGCCCGGCGTGGGCCGCGGCATCCTTCGTGGCGCGGCGGGCAACTTCAAGCGTGTGTCGCTCGAACTTGGCGGCAAGTCGGCCAACGTGATCTTCGACGATGCCGACCTCGATGCTGCGACCAAAGCCGCAGCGGCGGGTATTTTCTTCAATGCCGGACAGGTGTGTTCGGCGGGCTCCCGTGTGCTCGCCCATGAGAACGTCTATGACGAAGTGGTGGCGCGCCTCACCGCACGTGCCGAGGCGCTGCGCATGGGCGACACCGCCGACAAAACGACAGTGCTGGGGCCTGTGATCTCCGAGAAGCAGATGAAGTCGATCCTCGACTACGTCGACATCGGCGCGAAGGAAGGCGCGACGCTCGTCACTGGCGGCCAGCATGTCGGCGACCGCGGCTATTACATCAGCCCGGCGGTGTTCGCGAACGTGAAGCACGAGATGCGGATTTCGCAGGAGGAAATCTTCGGCCCCGTCGTCAGCGTCATCAAGTTCAAGGACGAGGCCGACGCGCTGCGGATCGCCAACGGTACCGCGTTCAGCCTTGCGGCGGGCGTCTGGAGCCGCGACATCGGCCGGGTACAGCGGTTCGCCAAGAAGGCGAAGGCCGGCACGGTCTGGATCAACACTTACGGCTATACCGATGTGCGGCTGCCGTGGGGTGGGGCGGGCGATTCAGGTTTCGGCCGCGAGCACGGCACCGAAGCGCTGGCGAATTTCACCGAACCGAAAGCGGTGTGGATGAACCTGAATCTTTGACGATTGCTCTCTGTCGCTTGCGGGGAGAGGATGAAGAGACACAACCCTCGAACACCAACGCGGGCCGCAAGGTCCGCGTTTTTTACCGCAATGTCCGCATCCTCGGATTGCCGGATTTGATTGTCCATGATCCGATGCAATCCGCCAGGCCGTCTTTAATTCGTCTGCACGGGTATGAAGAGTTTTCAATCGATCGTGGTGCTAGCGATAGCCGCCTATGCCGCGGTTGCGGTCGCGCTGTATGTCTTTCAGCGGATGCTGCTTTATCCGGTGCCGGAAACGACGAGAACCGATCCCACCGCAGCAGGCTTTCCGGAAGCGCGGGAGGTTTTGCTCGAGACCCAGGACGGCGAGAAGGTCATCGTCTGGCACGTCGCGCCGAAAGCGGGAAAGCCGGTCGTCCTGTTCTTTCACGGTAACGGCGAAGTGCTGGCGTGGCGCGTCCCGCGCTTTCGCGCCATCACCGCCGACGGCACCGGCCTCGTCGCACTGTCGTTTCGCGGATACGGCGGCTCCAGCGGCAAACCGAGTGAAACTGGATTATTGAACGATGGAGCGGCGGCTTACGCGTTCGCAGCGGCGCATTATCCGCCCGAGCGCATTGTGCCGTGGGGGTATTCGCTCGGTAGCGGCGTCGCGGTCGCCATCGCCGCGAACCAGCCGGTCGGCAAACTCATTCTTGAATCGCCTTATACGTCGGTGGTCGATATTGCCGCGTCGCTGTTCTGGTACATGCCGGTGCGCTGGCTGATGCGGGACACGTTCCGATCCGACGCGCGCATCGCCGGCGTGAAAGTCCCGCTGCTCATCATGCACGGAGAGAAGGACGCGGTGGTCCCGGCGCGGCTGGGGCGGCGGCTGTTCGAGCTTGCACCGGGCCCGAAACGCTTTGTGCCGTTCCCGCTCGGCACTCACGTTAACCTGGATGATTACGGCGCGGTGGATACCGCGTGTGCCTTCATGGCAGGCAAGGACTAATTCTCGCGCAAACAAAGACGCGGACCGTGAGGTCCGCGTTTTGGTAGATAAAACTGTTGAGATCGCTTAGCGCGGTCCACGCGGGGCGCCTGCGCCGCCACGGCCACCGGCTGCGCCACGATCGCCGCCCGGACCTGCGCCGAACACCGGCTTTGGCTTCATCGGCAGCAGGCCTTCGCGCTGCAGCTTCTTGCGCGCGAGCTTGCGGGCGCGGCGAACGGCTTCAGCCTTTTCGCGGGCCTTCTTCTCGGAGGGCTTTTCGTAATGACCGCGGAGCTTCATCTCGCGGAAAATGCCCTCGCGCTGCATCTTTTTCTTCAGCGCCTTGAGAGCCTGGTCGACATTGTTATCGCGGACGAGAACCTGCACGCGGCATCCTCTTTGGTTTCAATCAGGAAATTCAGGAGACGACAAAGGACCGGCTAGAGGCCACGCCCTTCTCATCGAAGGCGCGGATGTACCAGATCAAACCGGGAATGTCCACCTGTGGACGGCCTTTTTCCCTAGCCCGAATGTCGCGATTTCGGGGCAAATTGGACGGGCCGGGCCGGCGATTCGGGGGAGTTTAGGAAGGCTTAACACTCCGATTTCTACGGTTCCCGCCATTGCGGTGATCCAACGCCACGGGGAGACGTGACATGAATACCAAGAAGTATGCCGCCGAGGTCATCGGCACGTTCTGGCTGACTTTTGCAGGCTGCGGCAGCGCGGTCCTTGCGGCGGCTTTTCCGCAGGTCGGAATCGGCCTGCTCGGGGTCTCGTTTGCCTTTGGTCTGAGCGTCGTCACCATGGCCTTCGCCATCGGGCATGTGTCCGGCTGCCATCTCAATCCTGCCGTCACCGTGGGCCTTGCTGCCGGCGGGCGCTTTCCGGCGGGGCAGATCGTGCCCTACGTGATCGCTCAGGTGATTGGAGCCGTGCTTGGCGCGGGCGTGCTCTACATCATTGCCAGTGGCAAGGCCGGATTCGACCTTGCGGGCGGCTTCGCCTCCAATGGCTACGCGGACCATTCGCCCGGCAACTACAGCCTTCTGGCGGGCTTTGTGTGCGAAGTGGTGATGACAGCGATCTTCCTGTTCGTCATCATGGGAGCGACCCACGGCAAGGCACCGGCCGGTTTCGCGCCGCTCGCCATCGGTTTCGCGCTGGTGCTGATCCATCTCGTCAGCATCCCCGTCACCAATACGTCGGTGAACCCGGCACGCAGCACCGGTCCCGCGCTGTTCGTCGGCGGATGGGCCATTCAGCAGCTCTGGCTGTTCTGGGTCGCGCCGATCATCGGCGGTGTCATCGGCGGCGTG
>JAGVII010000737.1 GCA_020056155.1 Afipia sp. | reverse complement strand
CTGGATCGATCCAGGGGCATGCTGCCGACCATGCCCCAATCCGGAGAACAACAATGAGCGAAAAGCCGCACGGGCAGAAGAGCGACGGTAACAAGCCGTTGACACAGTACGAGGCGGAAGGCCGCGCGGTGCGCGCCAACATGGAAAAGCTGCGCGCGCTTCGCCTCGCCAGGGAGGCCGCCGAAGCGGCGGCGGCGCCGCCGGCCAGGGCCAAGGCGAAGAAGGCGGCGGGAAAGCCCGCCAAGAAAGAGGCCCCGGCAAAGCTCTCCGACTGGCTTGCCAATCAGCAAAAGGGCGGCTTCCGGACCTGAGGACGCGGGCATGACCACGGTCTACGATTTCTCGGCAGCGACGCTGGACGGCGAAGAGCGCCCGCTCAAGGCGTACGAGGGGCAGGTGCTGCTGATCGTCAACACCGCGAGCGCCTGCGGTTTCACGCCCCAGTACGCGCAGCTCGAGGAGTTGCAGCGTGCGCTCGGCCCGCGCGGCTTTTCGGTGCTGGGTTTTCCGTGCAACCAGTTCGGCGGCCAGGAGCCGGGCAGCGCGCAGGAGATCGCCACGTTCTGCTCGCAGAAGTATGACGTGACGTTTCCGATGTTCGCCAAGATCGACGTCAACGGCGGCAACGCGCTGCCGCTGTTCGATCATCTCAAGCGCGAGAAGCCCGGACTGCTGGGCTCATCGATCAAATGGAATTTCACCAAGTTCCTGGTCGATCGTGCCGGCAAGGTCGTCGCGCGCTACGGCTCGACCACGCCGCCCGGTGCGCTGACCCGCGATATTGAAAAGCTCCTGTAGAATCAGGGCACCGGCTTCGAGACAAGACTTCAAGACCAACACTCAAGACCAACGCTTGCGACCAATACTCGCGACCAACCTGAATCAGGATATCACGATGAGCGACCAACTGCCCGACCGCCTCTCCACCGACCCCCGCAGCCCGTATTACAACGCGGACGTGCTGTCGCGCGACGTCGGCATCCGCTTCAAGGGCGTCGAGAAGAACAACGTCGAGGAATATTGCGTCAGCGAGGGCTGGGTGCGCGTCACCGCCGGCTCGTCGAAGGACCGCTTCGGCAATCCTCTGACCATCAAGCTGACCGGCGCGGTCGAGCCGTATTTCCGCGACGAGAAGTAGCGCGGCAGAAGCCGGCGTTACGGCGTGACGATCAGGTATCCGCCAACCACAAGGATAACCGAGAGCAGGGTGATAACGCCAAGCACCCCGGCAATGATCGCCGGCAGTTCGTGGGTTTCGAGCCAGTTACGCAGTGCTTTGACCATGCGGGTTTTCTAGCCCGGGCGATGCCGGCTTGCAATCGCCTCCAGCACGTCATTCCGGACAGGCCGCGCCGCGGACTGATCCGGAATCTCGAAGAGTTCATCGGACCCACTTCGAGATTCCGGGTTCGCTCGCCAAGGGCTCGCGCCCCGGAATGACGGTGTTTAGCGCTTGCTCCGGTCCACCACCTCGGTGGAGGGGCGGTCGCTGCCCCGGACGGTTTCCTCGCGCCAGTTACCCTGGCCGTCCTCGAACTGGATCACCTCGGTCCGGCCCGGTACGCACTGCTCCGCCGCGGCGCGGGCTGCGGCGGCACGAGCCGCCTCATGGGTCGGGAAGGTCTCCGAAAACACGTTGTTGAACTTGTAAGCCCAGCCACCATCGTGCTCGACCACTTCGTAAACGACCTTGACCATGCTGGCACCTCGGGTTGACGGCTCAGGACCTCAAATAGGTGTTGTTTGCCGGTGCCGATTTCAACGCCCCGTGGCCGCTCGCGTTCCCGGGGAGGACCCGCTGGACCAGACCGTCATTGGTTCGTCAAAGCCTCCTGTACTAAGGTAACGGGCGATGGCGGTAAGGATGGACTCATGGACAAGGCGAATCCCGAAAAGCTGCGCTCGCGCGGCATTTTGACCGGTTTTCTGGTTGCCCTCCTGCTGGCGCTGCTGCCGGTGGCGGTCTGGCTCGATCTGACAAATCTCGGCGAGGCGGCGCTGCGCCGCCAGGCCACCGACCTCAATTCCCTGGTCAGCAGCGTGCGCAGCTACTACGCCAGCAATGTCGTCGGGCGCATCCTGTCCCATTCCGGGCAGACCCGGGTGATCCACAACTACGAGACCGTACCGGGCGCAGTCCCGATCCCGGCAACGCTCTCGCTCGAACTCGGCAAGGTCATCAGCGAGCAGCAGCAGAATATCATCTACCGGTTCGTCTCCGACTATCCGTTCAAGAACCGCGCGCCGCACCAGCTCGACGACTTCGAGAAGAAGGCGCTGGCGAGCCTGCGCGCGAATCCCGATCAGAAGATCGAGGATGCGACGCATTCGCTGTTCAGCGACCGCGTGCGCCTGGTCGTGCCGGTCATCATGGGCACGGCCTGCGTCAGTTGCCACAACACCCATCCGGAAAGCATGAAGACGGACTGGAAGGTGGGCGACGTGCGCGGCATTCAGGAGGTGATCATCGCGCAGCCGATCGCCGCCAACATCTTCTCGTTCAAGTACCTGCTGGCCTATTTCGCGCTGACAGCGGTTTGCGGCGTGTCGTTTCTCGCCATGCAGCGGCGGCAGTCGCTGCAGATCATGGGCATGAACAAGGAACTGGAAGCCAACAACGACTTCCTCGCCTCGCTGTCGATGAAGATTTCGCGCTACATCTCGCCGCAGATCTACAAGAGCATCTTCAGCGGCCAGAAAGACGTCACCATCCATACCGAACGGAAGAAGCTGACGATCTTTTTTTCCGACATCCAGAATTTCACGGCGACCACCGAACGGCTGCAGCCGGAGATCATCACCCATCTGCTCAACGAGTACTTCACCGAGATGTCCGCCATTGCGCTCAAGCATGGCGGCACCATCGACAAGTTCATCGGCGATGCGATGCTGATTTTCTTCGGCGATCCGGAGACCAGGGGCGAGCGGCTCGATGCGCAGGCCTGCGTCCACATGGCGTGGGACATGCAGCGCAGGCTGACCGAACTGAACGCGAAATGGCGCGTGGAAGGCGTCGAGCAGCCGTTCAAGACCCGCATGGGCATCAATACCGGCTATTGCAACGTCGGCAATTTCGGCAGCGCCGACCGCATGGACTATACGATCATCGGCGCGGAGGCCAATCTCGCCGCGCGCCTGCAATCGATCGCGGAGCCGGGCCGCATCGTCGTCAGCTATGAGACCTTCGCGCTGGTCAGCGATGTGATCGCAGCGCATCCGCTGCCGCCGATCACGATGAAGGGCATCAGCCGCGAGGTCGTGCCTTATGCCGTGGACGACCTGCTCGATCACTCCACCGACAAGGGCGGCGTGGTCATCGAGCGCATGCCGGGGCTCGACTTCTATCTCGATCCGTCGCTGGTGGATGCGAAGGAGGCCGAGCGAATTCGCGCCATTCTGGCCGACGCATTGGCGGCGCTCGACAAGCGGAAACCGGCGGGGGCGTGAATTGCAGCCGTCATGGCCGGGCTTGTCCCGGCCATCCATGTCTTAAGACGTATCCCGCATCGTCATTGCGAGGAGCGAAGCGACGAAGCAATCCAGCCTTGGCTTGACGGTGCTCTGGCTGGATTGCTTCGCTTCGCTCGCAATGACGAATGAGGGCGTGGATGGCCGGGACAAGCCCGGCCATGACGAAGGATAGTGCGGAGTCAATCGATAGATGGGCTACCCTAAATCCCGCAGCACGCCTTCCACGATCCTGCGCTCGTCCGCCGTCAACGGCGTCTGCGGCGCGATCGGATCGCCGACCTCATAGCCCTGTATCTGAAGGCCCGCCTTGATGCAGGCCGCGAGATTGAACCGCGCGAACACCTCATTGACCCGCCATAGCTTGCGCTGCAGCGCGACCGCTTCGTCCCAGCGGCCGGCCTTGCACAGATCGTAAAGCTTCACGCTTTCGCGCGGCACGATGCAGGCCGGTCCCGCCATCCAGCCGACGCCGCCGATCAGCATGACCGCCGCCGGAATATGCGCCGATGCCGCGAACACGCGCATCTTGTCGCCGCAACGATTGATGATCGAGAGCAGGCGGCCGGTGTTGTTCGAGGCATCCTTGATG
>JAGVII010000461.1 GCA_020056155.1 Afipia sp. | reverse complement strand
GCCCTTGCCAGCCTTGCGGCTCACCAGAACGAGGTGTCGAGGTTCGAACCAAATCCGCAGCCACCGCCGAATCGGGGGTGGATCACGAAATCCGGTTTTCACCCGTCTGTGCAGGAGATTAAGCGAAGCCGTTTCCACGAGGGATTCGGCCAGGCACCTGCAGTCTTGGACAGGATGGAGATTTCTCCGGCTTTGACACCTGAGACACCTCCGGCCCATTTTCGTCAGTCAAAACAAAGGTCTTCCGTTCCTGTGAGCAATCCATGCGGAATGATCGACGAGGAATGGACTCCTATGGGCTTGATTTTCGGAAAACGAACACGGACGCGCCAGCGACAGCCAGCACGCCCGGAAAGGAATGTTTAACGGGTCAGGTTCGGCTTGCCAAGGGGATTCTGAGTTCCATAAGCATTTTTCGGGCCAGAAGCCGACTACCGCATTGGAACATATACAGTCGGAGGCATAAACGTCGCGATCCCGTGCACCTCCTGGAACACAAGCCGCCCGTTCTCAACAAGATACGAGCAGCCCGCGTACCCCCTGTTTTCCTGGCCAAAAAGACCCTTGTTAGTCGTGCGCGCGACAAGGGCGACCAGATTTTTTTCGGGGACAGCCTCAAGACTTAGCTTCGAACTGGCGACCCTCGCTGCCGCATAACCATTTAGCGCAGACGGCCCCGCAATCGTCAGATTGGGGTAAGCCTTTACAACCCTCTCGGAGCAATCTGCAATGATAACGGGGGTGACAAGACCTTGGGCGGCATCGGCGGTTTCATATCTCGCTTTTAGCCACGGCGTCATACAACCTGACAACAAGACGCAACAGACCAGCGCCGCACAAAGCGGCCAAGCACTTCCAAAAACGCGCACTTAACTGATCTCCCCAGACCCGGGGAGACAATCCCGCAACTTAGGAGCGAGTGCAAGAGAGGCTTATCCTCTCCCGCTGCTCGCTGGAATTTTCGGACACGAGGCACCCGCAGCCGCCCACGCCTTGATCAGATCCCCGAATTCCTTCTGGCTTCCAGGCGCAGGCGTCCGGTTGGCGCCGGGGTTCCACGCCCAGCCGACCAGCGTGTCTTCGGCCATGTGCTTCACAAGAGCGGCCATGTCCTTGCCGTCGTTACGCTTCGGGTCCTTGATCTGCTCGCAGATCTGGCCGAGCGATTTGCCCTGCCACGCCATCTCCAGCGGCGCGAGATGCCACTGCGGATGACCCGGCACACCGGCGGGATCGAAGTTCGTCTCATGGTGGCAGGTGTTGCAGGCCAGACCGCCCGCCGCGCCCATGCCGCCCTCGCCCCGCACCACCAGCGGCTGATGCGGGGTCATCTTGTTGGTCTGCGTCGGACGCTCGGTCGCCGGATGGCAATTCATGCAGCGCGGCGACATCATCACCTTGCCGGCCTCTTCGAACAACGCGACGGCCCGCTCGTTCTTGTTCTTGATGCCGTCGAAGGCCGATACCGGCTTCAGCTTGACCGGATTGACCGGCGGCTCCATCGCGGCGTCCGCCTCGCCGCGAAAAGCGGGTCCGGCGAACGCCAGCAAGGTCGCGGCGATGGCGCCCGCTCCGAGCGCCATAACGGCTTGCCTGAGCATCTTCATGCGGATGCTCCCGGCACGATCGGCAATTGCCGCGGACGAACGCGACCGAGCCTGGCCATCGCATTCGCCACCGCAGGGCCTATCGGCGGCACACCCGGTTCACCGACACCGGTCGGGCTCTCGCTCGACTTGACGATAGTGACTTCAACCGCAGGCATCTCGTTGATGCGAAGCGACCGGTACGTGTCGAAATTGCCCGGCACGACGCGGCCATCCTCCATCGGCACATCCGCATAGAGAATGTGTCCGAGACCGAACCCGATACCGCCTTCCATCTGCGCGCGGATGATGTCCGGATTGACGGCAACGCCGCAGTCCACAGCACACCAGACCTTGTGGACCTTCGGGCCTTCCTCCTCCATGGACACCTCGACGATCTGCGCGACGAAGGTCTTGAAGCTTTCGACCACCGCGACGCCGCGGGCGCGGCCCGGCTCGAGCTTTGCATTTTTCCAGTCCGCCAGTTCCGCGACCGCACGCAGCACGCCGGCATGGCGCGGCTTGTTGCCCATCAGTTCCAGGCGCCCTTCGACGGGATCTTTTCCGGCCGCCTCGAGCAACTCATCGACGAACGCCTCGACGGCGTAGCCTGTATGCGTGTGACCGACCGACCGCCACCACAGCACCGGCACGCCGACATCGACCTGATGCAGGTCGCATTTGAAATTGGCGACGTCGTACGGGATTTCGTTCGAGCCTTCGTAAGCGGTCGCGTCCAACCCGTCTTTCATCGTCATCGCCTCGAACGGCGATCCCTTCATGATCGACTGCCCGACGATGGTGTCGCTCCACGCCTGTATCTTTCCGTCGCGCACCACGCCGCGCATGCGGTGAATGCTGAACGGGCGATAGTATCCGCCGCGCATGTCGTCTTCGCGGGTCCATACCAGCTTGATCGGCTTGCCGGGACCGATGGCTTTCGCCACTTCCGCGAGTTCGGCGGCCACATGCACCGTCTGCTGCGCGCGCCGCCCGAAGCTGCCGCCTGCGAGAATGGTCTTGAGCTGAACCTTCTCCATCGGCAGACCGAGGATCTTCGCAATTGTGGCGTGATCCGGTGTCGGGAACTGGCTGCCGAAGCGCGACGATGCCGTGTCACCCTGCCAGTGAATGAACGCATTCAGCGGCTCCATCGCCGCGTGGGCGAGATACGGAAAGACGTATTCGGCTTCGATCACGCGGCTGCCCGGCTTGGCGATCTCCGCATCGAAATCGCCTTCCGTCTTCACCGTTTTTCCCGGCGTCTTCGCCAGATCGCGAAACTCGTTCAGCAACTGCTGTGTGCCGCGCTTTTCGGCCTTGCTGTCATCCCATATGATCTTCAGCAGATCCCGCGCGGTCTTGGCCGGCCAGAATCCCTTGGCATAGACGGCGACACCGGTCGGCACCTGCTTCACATCGACCACGCCGGGCACGGCCTTGGCTTCCGCCGCGTCGAATGATGCAACCTTGCCGCCAAAGCGCGGCGGCCGCGCGATCACCACCGTCAGCATGTCCGGCTCGTTGATGTCGAGCGTGAACACCGCAGTGCCGTTCGATTTCTCGGCGCTGTCGAGGCGCTTGACCGCGCCTTCCTTACCGATCAGCTTGAACTGCGACGGATCCTTCAGTTTCGGATTGGCCGGGACCGGCAACTGGTTCGCCTTCTCGGCAAATGCGCCGAACCGGCCTTCCTTTCCCGACGGATGCTTGATCACCCCCTTTTCGACGGTGATCTCGGCCGCCGGCACGTTCCATTCCCTGGCGGCCGCAGCGACCAGCATCTCGCGCGCCGCCGCGCCAACCTTGCGCATCTGTTCGTAGGAATTGGCGATGGCGCTCGATCCGCCGGTGCCCTGCACGCCGAACAGCAGGTTCTTGTAAAGCACCGGATTGGACGGTGCATGATCGGCGCGCATTTGAGACCAATCGGCGTCGAGTTCTTCGGCAACCAGAGTGGCCATGCCGGTAAACGGTCCCTGCCCGAACTCGATGTGCTTGCAG
>JAGVII010000656.1 GCA_020056155.1 Afipia sp. | reverse complement strand
GCGTTTGATCGCCGCCTCCGCGCCGCCCATGTATTCGACCTGCTTCTTCGCATACTCCGTGCGCGGCAGCGGATTGAGATCGGCGGGATTGGCGTCGTACCAGCCGAGATAGAACTGATAAACCGCCTTGGCGTTGTGGCTCAGCGTGCCGTAGTAGCCGCGCGCGGCCCAGTCGTTCGCCAGCGACGGCGGCAGCTTCAGCCGCTCGGCGATTTCGGTCGATGTCAGGCCGTGGTTGAGCAGCCGCACGGTCTGGTCGTGGATGAACTTGTAGAGATCGCGCTGCTTTTTCAGGAACGCGACAATGCGCGCATTGCCCCAGACCGGCCAGTGATGCTGCGCGATCACCGCGTCGGTCCTGTCGCCGTAGCGATCGATCGCCTCGCCGATATATTTCGACCAGAGACGGCCGTCGCGAATCTCCGCGCCGCGCAGCGTGTAGAGATTGTGCATGTTGTGGGTGGCGTCCTCCGCCATATTCAGCAATCTGAACTGCGGGAAATACATGATCATCTCGCTTGGGGCTTCCGAGCCCGGCACCAGATGAAACTCGATCTCGACGCCGTCGATGGTGCGCGTCTCATAGGACTGCTTGATCACATCGTTCGGCGGAATCAGCGAAATCGAGCCCAGCGCCAGCGCCTTGCCCAGACCCGTATCGATCTGCGCGCGGTCGCCGACCGGCAGCGCGCTGCCGAACTGATACTGCGCGCGGCGCGACATCGCGTTGCCGGCGATGACGTTCTCCGCCACGGCATGTTCCATGAATCCGTCCGGCGCGATCACCTTGACCTTGCCCTGCCTTGCGTCATCTTCCGTAATGACGCCTTTGGCACCGCCGAAGTGATCGGCGTGGCTGTGGGTGTAAATCACCGCCACGACCGGTTTTGCTGGCCGGTTCTTCAAATAGAGATCGAGCGCGGCCTTCGCCGTCTCGTTGGACAGCAACGGGTCGATCAGAATGAGGCCGTTGTCACCCTCGATGATGGTGAGATTGGCGAGATCGAGCCCGCGCACCTGGTAAACACGCTCGGTGACCTTGAAGAGGCCGTTGATGGCGTTGAGTTGGGCCTGTCGCCACAGGCTGGGATTGACCGTCGCAGGCACCTGATCGGTCTTCAGGAATTCATATTGCCTGGTGTTGAACGCCGGTTTGCCGGTCGGACCGGGAATGATGCCGTCCGGCAGCGTCGCGATGAAGCCGCGCCGGGCATCCTCGAAGTCCGCGCGGTCATTAAATGGCAGTGTCTTGAGGAAGCTGTCATTGACCGCCCTGCTGGCCGGTTCGGCATCCTTCGATTGGGCATATGAAGATGAAAGCGGCGCGGCGGTAAACAGGGCGGCGGCGAGCAGACCGGCGATACGCGCCGGCCAGATACGCGATGGCGTCATGAGACACTCCCGGACTGCCGCGTGGTCATCGGCGTCCGCCACGCGTTGGTTCCAGCCTATCAGGACAAACGCGTAAGTTTCATCGCAAACTTCCCTAGTGGTCCGATTCTAACATTCGTCTCCCATTTCGGCGGGGGCCCTCGCGAATGTTAGAATCGAAGGACCACTAGCAATTATAAGTTGCTAGTGGAGTTCAGGATTTGACATTCGCGGTAAGAACCTGCGGCTGGGGGAGCGCGAATGTCAAATCCACTCCACTAGACCGGCGGCGAAGAAAATGCCCTTTTCTCTCCACGCTTCGCGCCCCATATTCCGGCCATGGCGAAGAACCCCGATTCCTCGAAGAAGTCCCCCAAAACCCCGAAATCGAAAGCCCCAAATTCTAGGGCGTCGAGACCCGATGTGCAGCCGATCGGCCCTGCACTGGCGGAGCTTCTGAACCCGGCGATCAACCGCGGCGATGCCGGCATGGGATCTGGTACCGGGTTGCAGCCGCCGCCGGACAATTCCAGGGACCGGCGCTCCGGCGGCGAGGCCGCGATCCATCGCGCGCGGGCATCGACACCGAAGAAATTCGATGCTTCTTCCTCCCCTCCCCCTCGCGGGGAGGGGTCGGGGGTGGGGGGAAATGCGAAATCTGAAAACGCAGCTTACCCCCCTCCCCAACCCTCCCCCGCAAGGGAGGAGGGAGAAAAAGCGCGCGGTTTCGACGAAGCCCCGCAGGCCAACTACGGCACCAGCGCGCCGATCCCGACCCTTGATCCCGAACTGGCCAGGCAGCTCGGCTACACCACCGAGGAAGAGGACGCCGCCGCGATGGCGCGTCCGCCGCGCAACAAGATGGAAGCGCTGGGCGTGCAGGCCACGGCCGACGCGCTGGAAGCTCTGGTCCGCGATGGCCGTCCGGAATTCCGCGACGAGAATGGCGACGTTAAAATCTGGGCACCGCATCGCCCGCCGCGCCCGGAGAAATCCGAAGGCGGCGTTCGTTTTGAGCTGAAATCCGAATACGAGCCGAAGGGCGACCAGCCGACCGCGATCAAGGAACTGGTCGAGGGCATCCAGCGCAACGACCGCACCCAGGTGCTGCTCGGCGTCACCGGCTCCGGCAAGACCTACACCATGGCGCAGGTGATCCAGGCCACGCAGCGGCCCGCGATCATTCTCGCGCCGAACAAGACGCTGGCGGCGCAGCTCTACGGCGAGTTCAAGAGCTTCTTTCCCGACAACGCGGTGGAGTATTTCGTCTCCTACTACGACTACTACCAGCCCGAAGCCTACGTTCCGCGCACCGACACCTATATCGAGAAGGATTCCTCGATCAACGAGCAGATCGACCGGATGCGCCATTCCGCGACGCGCGCGCTGCTGGAGCGCGACGACGTCATCATCGTGGCGTCGGTGTCGTGCATCTACGGTATCGGTTCGGTGGAAACCTACACCGCGATGACCTTTGCGATGAAGAAGGGCGAGCGCGTCGATCAGCGCCAGCTGATCGCGGATCTCGTGGCGCTGCAATACAAGCGCACCTCGGCGGATTTCACCCGCGGCACCTTCCGGGTGCGCGGCGACACCATCGACATCTTCCCGGCGCACTATGAAGACCGCTCGTGGCGCGTGAACATGTTCGGCGACACCATCGAGAGCATCGAGGAGTTCGATCCGCTCACCGGCCACAAGCAGGACGAGCTTGAGTTCATCAAGGTCTACGCCAATTCGCACTATGTAACGCCACGCCCGACCTTGATTCAGGCGATGAAGAGCATCAAGGCCGAGTTGAAATGGCGGCTCGACCAGTTGAACGCGCAGGGCCGCCTGCTGGAGGCGCAACGGCTCGAGCAGCGCACCACGTTCGATCTCGAAATGATGGAAGCGACCGGAAGCTGCGCCGGCATCGAGAATTATTCGCGCTATCTCACCGGCCGCAAGCCGGGCGAGCCGCCGCCGACATTGTTCGAGTATGTGCCCGACAACGCGCTGGTGTTCGCCGACGAAAGCCATGTCACGGTGCCGCAGATCGGCGGCATGTTCAAAGGCGACTTCCGCCGCAAGGCGACGCTGGCGGAATACGGCTTCCGCCTGCCTTCCTGCATGGACAACCGGCCGCTGCGTTTTGAAGAGTGGGACATGATGCGCCCGCAATCGGTCGCGGTGTCGGCGACGCCCGGCTCGTGGGAATTGAACGAAAGCGGCGGCGTGTTCGTCGAGCAGGTCATCCGCCCCACCGGATTGATTGACCCGCCGGTGAACATCCGCCCCGCCCGCACGCAGGTGGACGATCTTGTCGGCGAAGTCCGCGCCACGGCGCAGGCGGGCTATCGTTCGCTGATTACCGTGCTGACCAAGCGCATGGCGGAAGACCTCACCGAATACCTGCACGAGCAGGGAATTCGCGTCAGATATATGCACTCGGACATCGACACCATCGAGCGCATCGAAATCATCCGCGACTTGAGGCTCGGCGCGTTCGACGCGCTGGTCGGCATCAACCTGCTGCGCGAAGGCCTCGATATTCCCGAATGCGCGCTGGTCGCCATTCTCGACGCCGACAAGGAAGGGTTTTTGCGCAGCGAGACGTCGCTGATTCAGACCATCGGCCGCGCCGCGCGTAACGTCGACGGCAAGGTCATTCTCTATGCCGACCAGATCACCGGCTCGATGGAACGCGCCATCGCCGAGACCGATCGCCGCCGCGAGAAGCAGGTCGAGTACAACACCGCCAACGGCATCACGCCGGAGAGCATCAAGCGCGACATCGGCGACATTCTCGGCAGCGTTTACGAGCGCGACCATGTGCTGGTGGAAATCGGCGACGGCGGCATGGCCGACGACGCGGTCGCCATCGGCCACAATTTCGAGGCGGTGCTGGCCGATCTCGAAACACGGATGCGCGAAGCCGCCGCCGATCTCAACTTCGAGGAAGCAGCCAGACTGCGCGATGAAGTGAAGCGCCTGCGCGCGACGGAGTTGGCCGTGGTCGACGATCCGACCATCAAGCAGCGCGGCGTCGCGGCGAGGGCCGGCGCCTATGCCGGCAAGAAGAAGTACGGCGACGCCGCCAATCTTCCCGCGCAACTGGACAAGGCCGCCGCGCGCAACAAATCGCGGGCGCGCAAGCCCACGCTCGACTCTTCTCCTCCCTCCCCCCTTGCGGGGGAGGGTCGGGGTGGGGGGACCACGAGTACATCATCTCGTGTTCGTAAACCTACTCTCGATGAAATGGGCCCCGGCCCAGAAAGCAAGATCTTCCAGCCCACCAACTCGCGCCAGTCCGGCCCCGAATTTTCAGGCCGCTCCACCGGCGGCGCGCCGGGCAAGCGCGGCGGATGGAAGAAGCGGTAGGCGCATATTTGCAAAGCCCCCACAGCACCTGCTAGGTCATCAGCAGATTTTCTGCACGTGACCTGGGGGATTAACTCAATGGCCGACGCCGATCTCGATGCGCTCATCCGGCAGCTTGCGAAGCAGCAGACCAAGGCTCTGACCGCAGCCGTGAAGAAGCGGCGGGACCGCGCCATCGCTCTCGCCGCCAAGGCGAAGGATGCGGAGAGCAAGCGGCATCAGCAGCAGCTTGCGAAAGACATTCTTGAGATCGGCACCGCCACGGTGAAGCGGCTGCAGATGTCCGCGGACAACGCCGCCTACAGCTACGCGCGCTCCATCCGGCAGGCGATCGATACGGCCGCCGCCAGGAAGGCCGTCGCATCCGCCAAACCGACGAAGAAGGCCGCGAAAAAAGCCTCCAAGAAGGAGGCTAAAAAGGCGACCGGGAAAGCCAAGGGCTGAGCCGTCTCACATCAGCCGCGATGACCTCGCCAGGCCGTCACCAAAAATCGACGTGTGCGCGGGGCGCGTGCTCGTGGTGCCGCAGTTTCCAAAGAACCTGACTGAAAACGCAGCCAGCTTTTTCATTCTGTAACAGTTGAAAAACGAGTCATTTTTTCGTCATGGCCGGGCTTGTCCCGGCCATCCACGTCTTTCTTGCGATGCCGGGGCCAAGGCGTGGATGCCCGGCACAAGGCCGGGCATGACGAGTTTGGCGGAAGACCCTAATTTCATTGGCTGCATTTTGAGTCAGATCTTAAGGCGATGTGCTGTTCTTAAGGCGATGTGCTGCCGAAGGTGCGCCAACCACACATCACAAATTACGCCGCCGACGTTGGTCGCCACGTTAGTAACTTGCGTCTTCAAACTCGCGCCGCGTCATCGCGGGCTTCTCCGAGAAATCTCGGTGCGCCGGACGGGACGTCTTGAAGTGATCATGCTGTCGCTGCGTAAGGACAGCAGTCCTTTGTCCCGTCGGGAGCGAAAATATACTAGCACCGCAAGCGATCCTGTCCATCCCGAACGTCGATGACGCCGCGAACAGGCAGGGCAACCTTGCTCGCGTGGATTGTCTCATCTCAACAACCAGATGTTGTGGTAACGCAGTGATGTTCCCTCTGCCGCTTTACAGATGGCGACGCATCACCTCCGCCAATGCACGAATGCAATCGATGAATGTGACCTCCTCCCCCATCACCTATGACGACTTCGCCAAGGTCGAGCTCCGCGTCGGACGCGTTGCCGAAGTTCAGCCGTTTCCAAAGGCGCGCAATCCGTCTTGGAAAGTGCGGGTCGATCTCGGCGACCTCGGCGAGAAATGGTCGAGCGCGCAGATCACCAACTACACGGCGGAACAGCTTGTCGGCTCGCTGGTCGTCTGCGTCTGCAATTTTCCCCCGCGCAACATCGCGGGTTTCATGTCCGAGGTGCTGATCCTCGGCGCGCCGGACGCCGACGGAAAAGTCATTCTGCTGTCGCCGCGCAGGGATGATGCGGGCCGTGACATCGTCGCGCCCGGCGCGAAGGTCTACTGACCCGCTGATGACGACGCTGCGGCGCGTTTACTGCGCCAGAACGCGGGCGAGATCGATGAGACTGGTGGAAATCGGCTTGGTGCGGCCCGCGATTTCGGCCAGCGGCGTGCGGGTAATTTCACCGCGCTGCTCGCCGACCAGCACTCCCGACACGCCTTCCGCCAGCGATGTGAGCGCGGCAACGCCCAGCCGTGTCGCGAGCAGCCGGTCGAACGCCGTGGGCGGCGCACCGCGCACAACATGACCAAGCACGGTGGCGCGCAGCTCGAACCCCACCATGCCCCGGTCCTTTTCGAAGTGAGCCAGGATACGCGCCGCATTCTCCTTGACGCCCTCGGCGATCACAACGATCGCGTGGGTCTTGCCGCGTTCATAGGCCGCGCGCAGCCGTTCGGAGATTTCGAAAGCCGATACTTCCAGCTCGGGCGTCGAGATCACCTCTGCGCCTCCGGCGAGGCCCGCCATCATGGCGAGATAGCCGCAATTGCGCCCCATGGTCTCGACCAGAAACGCGCGGGTGTGGGACGAGCCCGTGGTGCGCAGATTGTCGATGGCCTCGAGTGTCACGTTGATGGCTGTATCGCAGCCGATGGTGACGTCGGTGCCGTAAAGATCGTTGTCGATGGTCGAGGCGATGCCGACGACGGGAAAACCCAGACCATGCAGCGCGGCGGAGCCGGTCTGCGAGCCGTTGCCGCCGATCACCACCAGCGCGTCGATGCCGCGCGTCGCCAGATTGCGCAACGCCTTCGAGCGGCCGTTCTCCTCGCGGAATTCCTTCGAGCGCGCACTGCCGAGAAACGTCCCGCCGATCTGGATAATGCCGCCGACATCGCGCGCATTGAGCGGGATCATCCGGTCGTCGATCAGTCCCTGCCAGCCTTCGCGCACGCCGAACACCGCGATATCGCGATTGAGTGCGCTGCGCGTGACCGCACGGATGGCGGCGTTCATGCCGGGGGCATCGCCGCCGCTGGTCAGAATCGCAATGGCTTTCATGGCAGAACTTTATGATGCCGTTCGCTCGCCGTCCATCCGGGCGGACGTGTGTGAGAGCCGGCCATCGCGCCAGTTTCCCTTCAACCGGACCTGCGATTGCTGGTGTTCTGTTTCATGTTTCCGTGGTTGCCCTGCTCGTCAATGTTCTGCTTTTCGTCGTCGCGGTGGCCCTTGGTATTGTCGGTCGTCACCTTCGGCGCGCTGCCGGGCCCCTTGTCGCTGCGGTTGTCTTCCGGGACAGGCGGGATAGTCTTGGTCATGCGTTTCTCCTGTATATGAGGAGACAATGCGCAATTCGGACGGCCGTTCCTCACGATGTGCGGGATAGTGTCGTAGGGTAGCCGCCGCAGGCTCGGGCGACACATCACGAACACGACGATGACGGCTGTGAAATTCCTGTCCGGCGCCGTGTGATCTGTACTCTGGTGTTGACTAGCGCCGACGCGGCGAAGAAGACGCCAAACCAGCCGAGCCGATGGCGCAGGATGCATCGCTCAACAATCAAAAAGACGCACCGAAGGCTCCCGCGCTGGCTGCGAGCCGCTTCGCGTCGGTGACGGGCGACGTGCTGATCGCATCGACGAATCTCGTATTGCGCCGCGTGCGTCCGCAGATCGTGCAATGGAGCATTAACTACCGGTGAAATTTTTCGTTGCGGCTGCAGTTCACACCGATTCAGGCCGTCGCGAACAATCATCGACACATTGGAGAGACTTCGTTAAACCTCGCACTGCATGCGGCTTGATCCTCATGCGGTTCCCACCTACGGAACCGCCAAACTGGGGGAGACGACGCAATGAACAATCAACAGTCCGAACAATGCGTGCGGACCTTTATCGAATCCTACTATTCCGGTGACGTCGCACGCATGGAGCAGTGCTGCGACGATGCATTTGTTTCCGTGACCTATGCCCCCGTTGAAATCTTTCCGCATCTCGGCATCCACCAGAGCAAGGCGTGGATCGCGAAAGCCATCCAGATCCAGCAGGAGCGCTATTCCGACCGGCGCCATACGATCGAATTTGTGGTCGCGGATGAAACACAGGCCGCGACGTTCGTGCAGGCGACCCTGACCAAGCGCAGCGACCAGCGCGTCATCACGCTCAACGTCGGGGAATTCTTCACCCTGCGAAACGGCCGCATCCTGGAGCACCGCTCGCTGTTCGATACCTTCGATCTGGTCCAGCAATTGCTCGGGCGTGACCTGACCGACGAATTCGCTGCCCGCCTGAAACATGCGATGCGGCAATAGCCGTCAAACCTAACGCACCGCCGACACACCGAGTTCGCGCACCAGCCCGAACCACAGCGCGATCAGTTCGCGCGCCGCCGGGTCCTTGTTCGGCTTCAGGCGAACGGCGGTGTGCACCAGCACGAGCTTCGAGGCAGGATCGACAAAGATCGCCTGCCCGTTGGTGCCGAGCATCGCAAACATGCGCAGCCGGTTTCGGGCAGACGAATCTGTCATCGGCAATTTCATGATGCGGACTTGCGAACCGCCACATCAGGCGGACCTGAAAAGCGATTGGTCAATTATGACGTCGAGGATGACGCGGGACGGCCATTCAAGCCGCTCCCGGCCATGAACCTGTCGGCCTTGCCGCCCGACGAACCGGTGTCCGGGACACAGCCCGGATGACGAGGGACATGATGAAAACAATCGTTTTGGCAGCTCTGGGCACCGTCTTCGGCCTCGTTCTGGGATCTGCGCTCGGCATCCTGGCGGGAATCGCCTGGGTCAGCATTTTCAGCACCACAGATTTCGAAGGCTACAGCGCAATGCTGGTGTTCTTCACCTTTGCGCCCGTGGGCGCGGTTGTCGGTGGGCTCACCGGGGCGATATGGGCCGCTTATACCGCCTCCCGCGCGCGCATCCGGATGGAGGGCGACGCCTGACATTTGGCCTCCGGCAGACTGCCGCCGTTTTGTGCCGCCGCACGTCCTGATTGAACTTTAAGCGCCAAACCCGCGTTTCGCACATTTGTGCATTGCAATATCGTGCGTTGTCATCCGGGCTAAATTTGATAATTCCACTGTCATTAATTGGAATTCCAGCATGCAAGCCCGGCGTCATCGGCGACGCCACGAGGGCTGTTTGCTGCTTGGTTATGTGACATTTCAGGACCTCAAGAATGACAGAGCAGAGCCTCTGGCGTTTCTCGCGCGCGTTTCATCGTGCGCTGAACGAGCGTCAGACCGATCACCTCGAATCGATCCTCGACGAGAACGTCGACTGGGCGATTTACGGCCCGATCGACATGTTCGCCTTTCTCGGCCCGCGCCACGGCAAGCGCGCCGTGATCGATGTCGTTCGCGAAATCTCGAGCATCGTCAGCCTTCACCGTTTCGACCGGGAATCGCTCATGATCGGCGAGGACTCGACGGCATCGCTGATGCGGTATTCGCTAACATCGACGACATCGGGCACACCGATCAGTGTCCGGATCGCCATCTTCGCGAAGTTCGACGCCGGGCGCCTGATCAGGCTTCGCGCCATCATCGACACCTTCGATCTGGTCGAGCAGGCGCTTGGCCGTCAGATTCATCTGCCGAAAATCGCATAGAATTCCGCTCCCTCCGGCGGACACCAGCGGCCCCCTGCGGGGCCGCTTTTTTATGCAGCGTCAGCGTCTCATAACGTTCATGCGCCCGAACCCGCCGAGTCACAATTGCGACAAACACAATTGAGACAACATCGCCGCGGTCCGCGACGACGGCGTCGAAAGGCGATATTAACCCGCTTGATAATCTGATGGCTCCCGATCAGCCATGACGACCCGCGAAAATGCCGGACGAAGTGCAATGACCCCGCGAATGCCGCATCCCACGCCATCACGAAGCCGGATCGCGATCGCGCTGGCCGTCGCGTGCGGTCTTGCAGCGGCTCATGTCGCGCGCGCGGAAGACGGTACGGCTCCGGAAGCGATCGAAGCCACCGAGACAGCGGCGCCCGAGTTCACCGAGCCTGCGGACATCGACTGGAGCATCCTCAACACCGATCCGACGTCGGTTTACGCCCAGCCTTCAAAAATCGAGCGCAAGACGGCTGCCGCATTGAGCGCCCCCTGGTCATGGAGCCGCAGCGACAACGAGGACGGATCGTCCGCGGTCACGATCAAGCAGCCGATCACGCCGTTCTGGGATACACGTGTCGGCGCCGATCTGAACGTCACGACGCAGATGCCTTTGACCTCGTCGGAAGTCCTCGCGGAGAAAATCGCGCACAACAATCAGATTTCGCAATCATCTGGCAGCGCATGGGCCGCGATGACCGCGCCCGGCCTCGGCTCGATCTGGGACAAGACCGCGATCGAAGCTCGCACCGATCCGGCGCAGGATCAGAGCAAGCTCGCGACGTCGCTGACCAAATCCCTGCCGTTCGGCGGCGATCGATACTCGCTCACGCTTCAGAACGGCTATAACGTCACGCAGCAGACGCTGGTGCCGGTGTTCGGTCTCGGCGCGTCGTCGCGCATTTTTGAAGTCAATCAGTCCGCCAGGCTCGGCATTGTTGAAACCGGCACCAGCTTCATCGCGGGCCAGACCCATTCAAGCGCCGACGACAAATGGCTGCGCCGGATCGGCGCCGAACAGAAACTGTTCGGCGGCGTCACCGTCACAGGATCGATCAGCGAGACGCCCCAAGGCTTCGCCAACAGCAGCCTGACCGCGGGCTTCAAAACCCGCTGGTAGGTTCCGCTTAACCGGATGGCTACCATCCCGGCCATTCCCGGTTTGTCCACTGTATGAATAGGCCTTCGCCGCATCCTCGCCGCGTTTCGGTCATGATCGGCTGGACTGATATACCTCTACTCGTCGTGCGGGGGACATCCGCGCTCGCTCAACCTGCGAAACAAGGAACAGCCGATGAACGCCATCCAGGCAGAAAAGTCCGAGATCACTGACGAGGACAAGAACCTCGCCGCCGTCAGCGATGTTGAAGCCGGAATTCGCGATTTCGTCCGCAAGGACGTCGCCTATCTTCGCCGCAGCCCGGCAACACCGGGCACCGACACACCGGCCGACACGTCCGCCGAAGCCGCGGTCAGCAGCGTCAACACGCTGATCCATCGCGTCGCGGGCGCATCGCTCGGCGAAATCGAAAACCTGATCACGGAGCTCGAAGGACTGCGAACGCTGATGCACAACGAAGGCCAGCGCATCCAGCGCGAACTCGCCGGTTACGCCCAGCTCGGCCAGACCGCGATGAAATCGACGCGCATGATTGCCGACAATCTGGCGCAGTGGAAGCGTACCGCTCCCGAACCGCGCCAGGACTAACAAGGACCGAACTCTGTTTTGTTCGGACGTGATCTCTCGGGATCATGCTTCCCGGGACAAAGCATTCTCCCTGAGACTTGTCGCCGCCCTCTCCATGATACGAGCGGGCGGCGCTTTTTCCTTAGCGCATGGCTGCGAAGTTCAGGCGGCGGGCCGTCTCGGCGCGAACACCGAGCCCATGAACGAGAACGCCAGTTCGCCGCGCTGATTGACGCCGGTGTTGTAGAATCCGACGAAGCCGAACTGCGGACGCGATTCCAGCGGCCGCATCGAGGTGACCTCCGACGCATAGGTCAGCGTGTCGCCGGCGAGCACCGGCTTGATCCATTTCAGTTCGCGAAACCCCGGCGACGGGCCCGACGCCACCGGCTTCTCGCCGCGCGCGAGGCGTTCTGCGGCATCCCGCTGGAAGCTCGCGACCGTCAGCTTCATGTAGACCGCCGCGACATGCCATCCCGACGCGGCGAGACCGCCGAACACCGACTTGCGGCCCGCTTCCTCGTCGAGATGAAACGGCTGCGGATCGAATTTCGTGGCGAAGGCCTTGATGTTCTCCGGCGTGAACGTGAACGATCCCAGTTCGCGGCGATCGCCGATCTTGATATCCTCGAAATACGGCATTGCGGATCGCCTCTTACGTCGCTTCCACGGCATGTCGCCGCAGGACCATAATCTTAATCGTGCTGACCATAAGAACCTGCCCGGATGCGTTTCGCATCTCCTGCTTGAGATGGACAAATCCGATGTCGGGCATGCTCTTCGATTCACGCGTGTCGAGCACCTCGACATCGAGCATGAGATCGTCTCCTGGCCGCAGCGGCGAAACCCATCTGACTTCCTCGACCCCCGGCGCGCCCATCGACGCGATGCCGCTGATGAAGCCGTCCCATGCCATGCGCATCCAGAGCGCGCACATATGCCAGCCCGAGCCCGACAGACCTTTCAGGATGGTGCGGCTGGCGGCCTCCTCATCGAGATGCATCGGCTGCGGATCGAACTCGGTGGCGAATTCGATAATGTCCTCGCGGGAAACATGATGGGGGCCGAACGTTCCGAGGTGACCGGGCTTAAAATCTTCGAATGTGCGTTTCATCATTTCAATCACGTTGTGGATAGGCGCAGTTTGGCCGTTATTTGCAGACACCTCAAGTGAGGCGTTTCGCCGTCGCCTTCCGTCCTTTTCGG
>JAGVII010000719.1 GCA_020056155.1 Afipia sp. | reverse complement strand
TCCAGGCCATTTTTGGTCTCCTTGCCCAATGCTGGACGGGACTTTGAATCCTCGCCCATGACAAAGCTAACATGGAGCTTTCAAAGCGTGCCATCGAATTTCAGATAGGCGCGGCACAAGTTTGTGACCGTGGTGGCTGGGTGTGCAGCGCACCACGCTCAAGCCTTTTTTTTGCGGCAACGCAAAAACGCCGCCTTGATTGAAAAAGAGCTTTACGAGGATACCTGCCACTCCCAACCTGCGGTCAATAACGACGCCGTAACGGCGCGATTCTTCACAGCGTCATGGGTCAATACAGCCGCCTTCCGATCCGAAGGACGAAGGAGGCTGTCGTGACAGGGAGGGAATCCACGTTGAGTTTGCCACGCGCACGCATCAAAATGTCCGATGCAGATATCGTCAGTCGTTTCGAGCGGCTCGGCTACAAACTTGCCATCGGTCAGATCGCCTTCACATCGGAAAGCGTTGAGGATTTTTACGACGCGCGGGAAACGATCTGGACAGGCGTAGGCACGATCAAAATATACGAAGAAGGCGGGTTGCTACTTATTGAAAAGGCACAGCCGCGCGCCGGCCAGCCCACGCGCGACATCGCGGTCATCAGCCTCGGACACGCCCGGGCGGTAATGGGCGTCCTCAAACCGGACAAGTCAGCTGAATTGCCGCGATACGCCGGGCGAATGGAGTCATCGGACCGATAGGCTGTCGCGCCGACGGCAGATATCTGCCCTATGGAAGATAAGCCCGATTCTATTCGGCCGCCTTCGCGAAGCGATCGTCGAGCGCGTAACCCGCGCCGCGAACGGTGCGGATCGGATCGGATTCCCGTCCAAGATTGAGAAGCTTCCGCAGCCGCCCGATGTGGACGTCCACGGTACGCTCATCAATATAAATATCGCGCCCCCACACGCCGTCGAGCAACTGCTCGCGGCTGAACACGCGTCCCGGATGCTCAAGGAAGAACTCCAGCAGCCGATACTCGGTCGGTCCGAGATCAATCGGACGGCCCGAGCGCGCAACGCGGCGTCTGTCCCGGTCCAGTTCGATGTCGCCGAATGCCAGAACGGTGGCGAGACGTTCGGGACTGGCGCGACGCAAAAGACCCTTCACGCGTGCAAGCAATTCCGGAACAGAGAACGGCTTCACGATGTAATCGTCCGCGCCGGTTGCAAGTCCCCTCACCCGCTCGCTTTCCTCGCCACGTGCTGTCAGCATGATGATGGGGATCTGCTTGGTCTCGGGCCGCGCGCGCAGCCTGCGGCACAACTCTATCCCGGACAACCCGGGAAGCATCCAGTCGAGAACGATAAGATCGGGAACATGTTCCTTGAGCCGCGTGTCTGCGTCGTCGCCCCGTGCAACCGTTTCGACGTCATAGCCCTCGGCATCAAGGTTATAGCGAAGCAGCGTCGTCAGCGCTTCTTCGTCCTCGACCACAAGAATTCGGGCGCTCATGCTCGATCCTTCAATTCAACCACATTAACTTCCTGACGCGGCCGTTGCAAAGGTCGTCATATCGCCCTTCGGGCGCTGGTCGATCATCTGCTGGCCTTCGATCATATAAAACACCGTCTCGGCGATATTGGTCGCGTGATCGCCAATCCGCTCGATGTTCTTGGCGCAGAACATCAAATGGATACAGAAGCCAATGTTGCGCGGATCTTCCATCATATAGGTCAGGAGTTCGCGGAACAGGGATGTACAGATCGCATCGACCTCTTCGTCACCCTTCCAGACCGTCATCGCGGCCGGCAGGTCGTGCGCCGCATAGGCATCAAGCACAGACTTGACCTGCGACTGAACAAGGTCGGTCATATGCTCCAGACCACGGATCAACTTGAGCGGATGGAAATCGCTGTCGAGCGCAGCAACCCGTTTGCCGATATTCTTGGACAGGTCGCCGATGCGCTCGAGATCGGTCGCGACACGCATTGAGCTGACGATCTCACGCAAGTCGACGGCCATCGGCTGGCGGCGAGCGATGGTTAACACTGCACGTTCCTCGATGAGGTGCTGCAGCTTATCGATCTCGAGATCGGCGGCGACAACGCGCTTGCCGAGCGTAACGTCGCGCCGGATCAAGGCATCGACCGAATCGACGATCTGCCGTTCGGCCAAGCCGCCCATCTCGGCTACAAGCCGATTGAGCTCCTGAAGGTCTTCATCGAACGCCGTAGCGGTATGATCTGAACCCATGGTATCTCTCTCCCGCGAAATGCGCGTCAGCCGAACCGGCCGGTGATGTAGTCTTGCGTGCGCCGATCGGTCGGCGAAGTGAATATCTTGTTGGTGTCGTCGAACTCGATCAGCTCGCCGAGATACATAAACGCGGTCTTGTCCGACACACGCGCCGCCTGTTGCATATTATGCGTCACGATGGCGATCGTGTAATCTTCCTTCAACTCCTGGATCAGTTCTTCGATCTTCGCGGTCGAGATCGGATCGAGTGCCGAGCAAGGCTCGTCGAACAGGATCACTTCGGGACGAACCGCAACAGTCCGCGCGATGCACAGGCGCTGCTGCTGCCCGCCCGACAGGCTGAGACCGCTGGCGTTCAGCTTGTCCTTCACCTCGTTCCAGAGCGCTCCGCCTTTCAGCGCTGCCTCGACGCGGCCGTCCATTTCCGACTTCGAGATCTTCTCATAGAGCCTGATGCCGAAAGCGATGTTCTCATAGATCGTCATCGGAAACGGCGTCGGCTTCTGGAACACCATTCCGATCCGGGCGCGCAGTAGGTTCAGATCGAGCTTCGGATCGAGAATATTGGTTGTGTCCAGCATGAGCTGGCCCACCGCCTTCTGACCCGGATAGAGATCGTACATCCGATTGAAAATACGCAGCAACGTCGATTTACCGCAGCCTGACGGACCGATGAACGCGGTGACGCGATTCTCGCCGAGAGTGAGGTTAATGCTCTTCAACGCGTGGTGTTCGCCATAGTAGAAATTCAGGTCGCGTGCGGTAACCTTTGGTCGCGCATCCGGCTGTCCCACCATCGAAGGGGTGTGTCCAGCGGGCATACTAACGGAGACTGAGAGATCGTTCATTTAGATGTCCTCTCGGCGCCAAGAATACGCGCGCCAATGTTAAGGGCAAGTACGGTCAGGGTGATCAGGAGAGCTCCGCTCCAAGCGAGCTGTTTCCAGTACTCGTAGGGACTCTGGACGAAGTTATTGATGGTCACCGGCAGGTTGGCCATCGTCTTGGTAAGATCGAGGCTGAAGAACTGGTTGCTGAGCGCGGTGAACAGCAGCGGCGCAGTTTCACCCGCGACACGCGCGGTCGCCAGCAACACACCGGTGATCAGGCCTGCGCGTGCTGCGCGATAAGCGATGCGCTTGATGACCAGGGAACGCGGCAAGCCGAGCGCGGACGCTGCTTCACGCAGCGGATTGGGAACAAGACCAAGCATATCCTCGGTTGTGCGCACCACCACCGGGATAACGATGACCGCCAGCGCCAGTGTGCCCGCGAACGCCGAGAACCCGCCCATCGGCACGACGACGGCACCGTAGACGAACAAGCCGATGATGATCGACGGCGCGCTCAGCAGGATGTCATTGATAAACCGGATCACCGAGGTCAGCCGGTCGTGCTTGCCGTACTCCGCGAGGTAAGTCCCGGCGAACAGTCCGATCGGAGCGCCGATGCCGACACCAAGCACCGTCATGATGATCGAACCGACGATGGCATTGAGCAATCCGCCGTCCGTGGAGCCTGGCGGCGGAGTGTTCTCGGTGAAGATGCTAAGGTTCAGGCCCGCAAGGCCGTTGTAGAACAGTGTGAACAGGATCAGCGCAAGCCAGGTGACGCCGAATAACGCGGCCCCCAGACACAAAAATCGAATCACGATATCCGAGCGGCGGCGAGAGGCATAAATCGGGTTCATGGCTCAGTTCCCCGCTTTCTTCTCAAGGCGCATCAACATCAGTCGCGCAGCGGCCAGCACGAAGAATGTGAGCACGAACAGCAGCAGGCCGAGCAAAATGAGGCCGGACTGATGAAGGCCATCGCTTTCGGCAAATTCGCTGGCGATAGCCGCTGAAATCGTCGTACCGGGCGCAAAGACCGACGAGGATATCCGGAACGAGTTTCCGATGATGAAGGTAACGGCCATCGTCTCGCCCAGCGCACGGCCGAGCGCCAGCATGATGCCGCCGATCACGCCGACTTTAGTATAGGGAATAACGACGTTGCGCACGACTTCCCACGTGGTGCAGCCGACGCCATAAGCCGCTTCCTTCAAAACCGGCGGCACCGTCTTGAACACGTCGACGGAAATCGCGGTGATGAACGGCAGCACCATGATCGCGAGGATCAACGCAGCGTTGAACAGACTGAGGTACGATGGCGGACCAGCGAAGATCGTGCCGAGGATCGGGACGCCGTCGAAGATCCGGATCATGAACGGCTGGAACGTATTGGCCAGGAACGGGCCGAGCACGAAGAAGCCCCACATGCCGTAAATGATCGACGGAACGCCGGCGAGCAGTTCGACTGCCATGCCGATCGGCCGACGCAACCATTGCGGACACAACTCGGTCAGAAATATCGCGATGCCGATACCAATCGGGATGGCGATCATCATCGCAATAACCGAAGTCACCAGCGTGCCGTAGATCGGGCCAAGCGCGCCAAGAACCGGAGGATCTGCGGACGGCGCCCAGCGCTGCGTCCACAGGAATGCAAAACCATACTCTTTCATTGCAGGCCAGGCGCCAGCGATGAGAGAAAGAATAATGCCGCCAAGAATGAGAAGAACCGCGAGCGCGCAGGCCCGGGTGGTCCAGTAAAATGCCTTGTCGCCGAACTTGAATGCGCTCAGAGCCTTCGCGCGATCGTAAGGTCCGGCTTCTTCCATCGAGGTGCTTTGAACGGCCATCTCTGCCACGCTCGTCCCCTGTCCCATTCACTCTAGTTGAAGCCTGCTGGCCACACACGTCTGGCGCCGGTCGCCGTCAAAGAAACCGGAGGAGAGGCTGACCCCTCCTCCGGAACTGTTGCTTAGCTCTTGATGTCGGCTGACCAGGTCTTTTCGATCAGCTTGACCACCGGCTCAGGCATAGGGATGTAATCGAGTTCCTCAGCCATCTTGTCGCCCTTCTCGAACGACCATTTGAAGAACTTGATCGCTTCCGCGGACGCCGCCTTATCGGCCGGAACCTTGTGCATGAGGATGAAGGTCGCGGCAGTGATCGGCCACGAGGTTTCACCCGGCTGGTCGGTCAGGATCACGTAATAGCCCGGTGCCTTCGCCCAGTCGGCATTGGAGGCCGCAGCCTGGAACGTCGCCATGGTCGGCTGAACGGTCTTGCCGGCCTTGTTGGTCATCGCTGCATAGGTCAGCTTGTTCTGCTTGGCGTAAGCGTACTCGACATAACCGATCGAGTTCTTGGTCTGGCCGACGTTGCCAGCAACGCCTTCGTTGCCCTTGGCGCCAACGCCGGTGGGCCATTCAACAGCGGTTCCCAGGCCGACCTTGGACTTCCACTCAGGATTGACCTTGGACAGGTAGTCAGTGAAGTTGAAGGTCGTTCCCGAACCGTCCGAGCGGCGCACCACGGTGATGGCGTCTGAAGGCAGCTTGACCTTCGGATTCAGCTTGGCGATCGCTGGGTCGTTCCAGGTCTTGACCTTGCCGAGATAGATGTCGCCGAGCAGTTGGCCGGAGAGAACCAGTTCACCCGGCTTGATGCCTTCGAGATTCACAACCGGCACGATCGCGCCCATCACCATCGGCCACTGAATGAGGCCATCCTTCTCAAGCTGTTCAGCCTTGAGCGGTGCGTCAGTCGCGCCGAAAGTCACGGTCTTGGCCTGGATCTGCTTGATGCCGGCGCCCGAACCAATCGACTGATAGTTCAGACCGTGGCCGGTCTCTTTCTTGTAGGCGTCAGCCCATTTCGAATAGACGGGGAACGGGAACGTCGCACCCGCGCCTGTGATATCGGCGGCAAATGCCGAGGTCGATGCGGCAACAAGGCCGGCAACGACGGCTGTTTTGATGAAATTCACTGGGTCTCTCCATCGTGTGAGCGGGTGCACAATCATCAGGGATTGCTTCCCGAGGCCGTCTCTTTAGAGGTCCGGCATTGAGCTTTTATGGAGGTTGGATGACAGTCGTGTGACACCCCATGACAGCACAGGATACCGCTGAAAATGTCTGCATATCTTATTGAAATATATAAGATAATCTGCTTGTCTCAAAAGGAGCCCAACACCGATTGAAAGGAATTTTTAACAACTGTGAATGGCTGCGAGCAGCGACGCTCGCGGGCCACCGAAAGCGATTCAGGTCAGTGGAAGTCGGCCATCGACCACGCCTGTCAGCGCCGCGACGGCACCCTACTCGGCTGCCGTGCGCAGTTCGGCCCGTTCCACGCGTACAGCGCAAAACTTGAACTCCGGAATTTTTCCGAACGGATCAAGCGCGGGATTGGTCAGCAGGTTCGCTGCCGCCTCGGCATAGCAGAACGGCATGAAGACCATATTCTCCGGGACGTCGCGGTCCGAGCGAATCTTGACCTCGATCGCGCCACGGCGCGTTTCCAGCTTGATGAAATCGCCGGGCCATACGTTTATCCGCCGCATATCCTTTGGGGACATGAAAGCGACGGCTTCAGGTTCGATGCTGTCAAGCACTTCAGACCGGCGCGTCATTGAGCCGGTGTGCCAGTGTTCGAGCACGCGGCCAGTCGATAGCACCATCGGGTACTCGTCATCGGGAATTTCATCCGGCGCCGTGACGCGCGCCGGCACGATCTTGCCGCGGCCGCTTTCGGTCGGGAAACCTGTGGTGAAAATGATTTCGTTGCCAGCCTTGAACGGATCATCGACCGGATAAGTCACCGCACCTTCGCGCTCAAGCCGTTCCCACGTGATATTTTTCAACGACGGCATCACATGCGTCATTTCGGTGAATACGTCGGCGGGACCGTTGTAATTCCAGTCGAGCCCCATACGCCTGGCGATTTCCTGGATGATCCACAAATCCTGACGGGCATCGCCGGGCGGCTTGATCACCTGACGTGCGATCTGCACGCGCCGATCGGTATTGGTAAAAGATCCTTCCTTTTCCGCGAATGCAGAAGCAGGCAATATCACGTCGGCATGGAACGCTGTTTCCGTCACGAAGAGGTCCTGCACCACCAGATGCTCCAGCATGGCCAAGGCTTGACGGGCGTGTTGCAAATCCGGATCTGACATCGCGGGATTTTCACCCTCAATGTACATGCCGGTGATGTCACCCGCGTGGATGGCATCCATGATCTCGACAACGGTCAACCCGCGGACCGGATCAAGTTCCTGATGCCAGAGCTTCTCGAACGGCTGGCGCAGATCGACCCGGCCCACCGGCTGATAGTCCGGCAGGAACATCGGGATGAGACCCGCGTCCGACGCGCCTTGCACATTGTTCTGGCCGCGCAGGGGATGCAGGCCGGTACCGGGACGGCCGATCTGTCCCGTGATCAGCGCAAGCGCAATCAGGCACCGCGCGTTGTCGGTGCCATGGACGTGCTGGCTGATACCCATGCCCCAGAAGATGATCGACGACTTCGCCTTCGCATACATGCGGGCGACTTCGCGCAGCGTGTCGGCGGGTACTCCGCAGATCGGCTCCATCTTCTCCGGTGGAAATTCCTTGATCTTCTCCTTGAGGTCGTCAAACCCCTCTGTGTAGCCGGCGATATACTGCGCGTCGGTCAAACCCTCGGCGATGATCGTGTGCAACATCGCGTTCAGCATCGCGACGTCGCTGCCGGGTTTGAACTGCAGATGCATGGTCGCATGACGCGACAACGTTTGCCGGCGTGGATCCATCACAACCAGCTTCGCGCCCTTCTTTGCTGCGTTCTTGATATATGTCGCCGCGACAGGGTGATTGACCGTCGGATTGGCGCCAATGACGATAATTACCTCCGAATCGGCAGCCGCTGCGAACGGCGCCGACACGGCGCCAGAGTTCAGGCCTTCCATCAGGGCTGCAACTGACGACGCGTGGCACAGCCGCGTACAATGATCGACGTTGTTTGAGCCAAAGCCCGTGCGGACCAATTTCTGGAACAGATAGGCCTCTTCGTTTGAGCCTTTCGCCGATCCGAAACCTGCCAGTGCCTTGACGCCTTTGGTGTCGCGAATCTTGGCAAGCCCCTTGGCAGCAAGGTCGAGGGCTTCTTCCCAAGAGGCCTCGCGGAAGTGCGTGAACGGATTAGCCGGATCGACCTGATCTCTCGCGTCCTTCCTGGCATTCGGCAGCCGCACCAGCGGCTTTGTGATCCGGTGCGGATGATGAATATAGTCGAAGCCAAAGCGCCCTTTCACGCACAGACGGTTGTGGTTGGCCGGGCCATCACGGCCCTCGGCGTAAACGATCTTCTCGTCCTTGACCTGATATGTCACCTGACAACCGACGCCGCAGAACGGACAGAGCGAATCCACCTTCTTGTCGGGATAAACCGTGCGGGTCTGGTTGGCATCGAGATACGCTGACGGCATCAGCGCGCCGGTCGGACACGCCTGCACGCATTCGCCGCATGCGACGCAGGTCGACTCGCCCATCGGATCATCGAAGTCGAACACGATCTTGGCGTCGTGATTGCGGTAGGCCATGCCAATGACGTCGTTGACCTGAACTTCGCGGCAGGCACGCACGCAAAGTCCGCACTGGATGCAGGCATCGAGATTGACGCTCATCGCTGGATGGCTGCTATCGCCTTGCCAGCGCTCGTTCGCCGGAAAGCGGCTTTCGGTGACTTCGACCTTGTCGGCCCAGTTCCAGAACTTGGAGTCCGGATCGTGCGATGTCTCGCGCGCCGGCTGATCAGCGACAAGCAACTCCATCACCATCTTGCGGGCGGAGACAGCACGCGCACTCGCGGACTTCACCTTCATGCCGACGTTGGGCGTGCGTTTGCAGGAAGCCGCCAGCACGCGCTCGCCTTCGATCTCGACCATGCAGGCGCGGCAATTGCCGTCGGCGCGATAATCCGGCTCGGGCGAATAACACAGGTGCGGAATTTCAGTCCCTTCGCGCCTGGCCACCTGCCAGATCGACTCGCCCGGCTGGGCTTCGACCATTTTCCCGTCCAGTTCAAATTGGATCCTGGTCATTCTGCGGCTTCCTTGGGCGCGAATTCCTCGGGAAAATATTTGATGACGGTGGTCAGCGGGTTTGAAGCCGCCTGCCCCAAACCGCAAATTGATGCATCACGCATCGCCTGACTCAATTCATCAAGCAGATCCCGGTTCCAGACGCGTTGTTCCATCAGCATCGCTGCCTTCTGTGTTCCGACGCGGCATGGCGTGCACTGACCGCAACTCTCGTCCTCAAAGAAGCGCATCAGGTTCAGCGCTGCATCCTTGACCTCATCCTTGTCGGACAGGATGACAACCGCGGCGGAACCGATAAAACAGCCGTATTTTTCCAGCGTGCCGAAATCGAGCGGGATGTTGTCCATCGACGCCGGCAGAATGCCGCCGGAAGCGCCACCCGGGAGATACGCGTGAAACGTATGGCCCTCGGCCATGCCGCCGCAGAACTCGTCGATCAGTTCACGCACCGTTACGCCTGCAGGCGCGAGCTTCATGCCGGGATTCTTGACGCGGCCGGAAACCGAATAACTCCGCAGGCCCTGACGCTCGTTGCGACCCTGCGATTTCCACCAGTCTCCGCCCTTCTCAACGATGTCGCGTACCCACCACAACGTCTCGACGTTATTGATCAGGGTCGGCAGACCGAACAAGCCAACCTGAAACGGATATGGCGGCTTGTGGCGAGGCAGTCCGCGCTTTCCTTCGATGCTTTCGAGCAACGCGGATTCTTCGCCGCAAATGTACGCGCCTGCACCGCGGCGCAAATGCAACGTCGGACCGCCGGGCGGCAGTTTCCTGATTTCGCCTTCGATAATTTCGCGCGAAGCCGGATATTCGTCGCGCAGATAGATGTAGACATCGGAAGCTTCGACGACATGCGCGCCGATCAGCATCCCTTCGATAAAGCGATGCGGGTCGGTTTCGAGATAGTAGCGATCTTTGAAAGTCCCCGGCTCGCCTTCATCGCCATTGATCGCCATCAGGCGAGGACCAGGTTCCCCCAGCACGGCGCGCCATTTGCGGCCGGTTGGGAAACCTGCACCGCCAAGACCCCGCAGCGACGCATCATCCAGCGCCTTCAGCAAATCCTCTTTCGTCGTCGCACCGGAGCGCAACTTCGTCAGCAGCGCATAACCACCCTTGGCGACGTAGGAATCGTAATCGATGTACTTGGGGAGATGCGCGTGGGTATCGCCGCTTTTCGCCGCGGCCAGAACGCTTTCGACGCTCGCATGATCGACGAAATGATGCCCCACCTCGGCAGCCGGCGCGGTGTCGCAGCGCCCGACGCAAGGCGCGCGCACAACGCGCACGCCAGGCTCGGCGCCCTTCTTCAACTCACTCAACAGCGTCTCGGCGCCGAGCATGGCGCAGGTGAGAGAATCGCAAACCCGAATGGTCAGAGGTGGAAGGTCCGGCTGTCCTTCTTTGATCACGTCGAAATGGGCGTAGAAGGTCGCGGTTTCGAACACCTCCGAGAAAGCCAGGTTCATCGAGTCGGCCAGCGCCGCGAGATGCGCCGCTGAAATCTGATTGTACTTGTCCTGGATAAGGTGAAGGTGCTCGATCAGCAGGTCACGTCGCCGCGGACGACCGCCAAGCAAAACCTCAATTTCCTCAGCGGCTTGCGGATCAATCTGCCGGCCCTTTGGCGTCGATTTCGCGCGCCGGCGGCCTTCGCCCGGATGTTCGAATGGCTGAACTGTCTGGACGCTATGGCTCATTCGAATGTCTCATTTGCGGTGTGTCGCGAGCTTCGGACAATAGCTTCTGGTATTTAGTATGCCAAGAATTATTCCAATGTCTTAGCTGAGAACAGCCGATTGCTGTGGCCCCTTGCAATATGAAACGGAGTTCAGATGACGGACTGTCTGCCAGGCACGGCAAGCCAGCTAATGGCGGCTAACGGACGCCGGGCTTGTCGCGGCTCAGGCCCTTGGCGGCCAAATCAACGAGATAATCTTGAAAGCGGGGTTCGGCATTGATTCCGAGATCATGCAGGAATGCCCAAGAGTAGATTCCGGTGTTGTGCATGTCGTCGAAACCGATCCGCACCGCATAGTTGCCGACGGCATCGACAGAAAGAATCGCGACGTTACGCTTACCGCCCACGGTCTTCCGCTCCGCTTCCGAGTGTCCCTGCACCTCGGCTGAAGGGCTTGTCACGCGCAGCAGTTCGGCAGAGAGATTGAAAACCTTGCCATCATCGAAGCCGACGGTCAGAGAACGCCTGTCCTTGGCAAGGCGGATTTCCACCGGCCATGCCGGCGAAGGGTCCGGGCCGGTCAAGCGGACGCTCCGTCCGCCTTCTCGATCATGAACACGATTCGTTGTTCGGCGCGTTCGATGATCTCAACGCGATCACCGGTCTCCCGGATCAGATTGGGAATATCGATAACGGACAACGGATCGGTGCAATGCACCTCCAGCCGGTCGCCCGCGACCAACGCCTTCAACGCTTTTCGCGTCTTCAATACCGGCAGCGGGCATTTAAGCCCTGTCAGATCGAGCTTGGTCATAGCCATGCCCCTCAATGGCGGAGGCCAGACCCATCGTCAACTGGCTCCCGTGGCCTTCTCTTGCATCGCATCATTTTGCCGCGCTCCTCCTCCTGCCGCATGCGGCGAAGCGCGACAATCGATTGCTTGCTTGTCTGACCCTGCGCCCTCATAACATGTAGTAACAAGCAATTTGATTGAGGGATGCCATGAAGGTCTTCATCATCGCATTGGTTTTCGCCGGGCTCTCAGCAGTCGCGGTGTCGGTGCTCCTCAACACGTTTCAGGAGCCCAGCTATGTCGCCTTCACGACCAGCGGAGCTCGCGTAGGCGATCCCGGCCACAATCTGGTCGGCCCAGGCTGACAGGGGCTAAGCCAGACTCGAGTAGTCCAGAAATCCGACTGTCTGGCCTGGTTTGACTGCCGTCACATCTTCGCCGAGTTCAACCAACCCATCGGTGTCGACCAGCGATGAAAGAAGGCCCGCGCCCTCGCGCGGAAATTTCACCGCCTCCAGTGCCCCCTCGCCTTTGCGCAAACTGACCCGCACATACTCGCGGCGGCCGACCTTCTTTTTGTAGCTAAAGGCAGCGCGCACCGGCATCGGTACGGGCTTTTTCTGTGCTGTACCGCTCAGTGCCAGAACGGTCGGGCGGACGACGTAGGTAAAGGTCACAAAACTTGCCACCGGATTACCCGGCAGTCCGATAAACGGTGTACCGCCGATGATCCCCATTGCCACCGGACGACCCGGCTTGATCGCCATGCGCCAGAGCACTAGCGTCCCGACGCTCTCGACAGCCGCCTTGACGTGATCCTCTTCGCCGGTGGAGACGCCCCCCGAAGTCAGGATGAGATCATGATTGCCGGCGGCCTCCTTCAACGCTGATGCAAGGGAGGCACGATCGTCGCGCAAAATGCCGAGATCGCTGACCTCGCAACCAAGCCGCTTCAGCATTGCCG
>JAGVII010000160.1 GCA_020056155.1 Afipia sp. | reverse complement strand
CTATCGATCTCCGATCGATTGGACGGTTAGTGCATTGCAGGAAAGCGAGACTGTTCTCCGCCGGTTATGCGGAAAGATAAAGCAGTTTGAATTTGCTCGACGCGGAATGCCTACAAGGGAGCGCGATCTGCCTTTGACCGTTGATCCGATTATAGTCGAGACCTTGGCCGATGACATGAACACCCCTCTTGCGCTTGCAAGAATAAACGATCTCTACGGGGACGATGCTTTCGACCAAGCTCTCCTGCTACTTGGTGTTGACGTGCTTTCCTACGCCAAATGGTTGCGGGCGCAGGAGCAGACTGCAGGTCCAACAATAACTGAACTGATAGAGACCCGACTTGCCGCTCGTGCGCGTAAAGATTTCAAAGAATCCGACCGAATCCGCGACGAACTCGCGGCGATGGGTATTGCGATCAAAGACGGCAAGGATGCCGATGGCAAACCCGTGACCACATGGGAGATCGCGCGATGACGAAGCCGGACACGCCTTTTCCGAAGCACTGGCGATATTACATCGTCTTGAAGTGGGTTGTGATCGTGGCTGCGGTCGTGATCGCGCTCAAGCTGTTTGGAGCATTTTAGCTCAATGGGACAAGCACTTCCCAAAGTCGGCCTGCGGCCGTTTCTTCCCGAGGACACCCCGGTGCTCGCGGCGATCTTCGTTGCCAGTATCGATGAACTCGCCGAGGAGGACTATTCGGACGCGCAGCGCGAGGCCTGGGCGGATGCCGCCGAGGATGAGGACAAATTTGGGAAGCGTCTCGTCAGTCAGCTTACGCTGGTTGCCACCATCGAGAGCTCGCCGGTCGGCTTTGCCTCGCTGAAAGGCAAGGATCATCTCGATCTTCTTTATGTGCTGCCCGGTTTCGCGCGGCAGGGCGTCGCGACATCACTTTGCGATGCGCTTGAGAAGCTTGCCGGAGCGCGCGGAGCGACGGCGCTGACAGTTGAAGCCAGCGATACCGCCGAGCCGTTCTTCGTCAAGCGCGGCTACACCAGTCAGCAGCGGAACACGGTGTCGGTCGGCGATGAATGGCTTGCCAATACGACGATGAAAAAATCACTGGGCGGCGATGTGCCGCGAGGCGAAATGCCGGAAAGACCATCATGAGCCGCGAGCGCCTCTATCTGTTCGACACCACGCTGCGCGACGGCGCGCAGACCAACGGCGTTGATTTCACGCTGCACGACAAGCAGATCATCGCCGACATGCTCGACGATCTCGGAATCGATTATGTAGAGGGCGGCTATCCGGGCGCAAATCCATCCGATACCGAATTCTTCTCCGCCAAACCGAAATTCGATCATGCGAAGTTCACCGCCTTCGGCATGACGCGCCGTCCCGGCCGCTCTGTGTCGAACGATCCGGGTATCGCCGGATTGCTCGAAGCGAAGGCCGACGCGATCTGCTTCGTGGCGAAATCGTCCGAATATCAGGTGCGTGTCGCGCTTGAGACCACCAACGAGGAAAATCTCGCCTCGATCCGTGACAGCGTCGGCGCGGCCAAGGATGCTGGCCGCGAGGTCATGCTCGACTGCGAACATTTTTTCGACGGCTACAAGGAAAATCCGCAGTTCGCATTGGCCTGCGCCAAGGCCGCGTATGAGTCAGGCGCACGCTGGGTGGTGTTGTGCGACACCAACGGCGGTACGATGCCGAACGAGATCGAGGCCATCGTCGGTGAAGTGGTCAAGCATATCCCCGGCGATCATGTTGGCATCCACACCCATAACGACACCGAACAGGCTGTGGCCAATTCGCTGGCTGCGGTGCGCGCGGGTGCCCGGCAGATTCAGGGCACGCTGAACGGGCTTGGCGAGCGCTGCGGCAACGCCAATCTCTGCTCGCTGATCCCGACGCTGAAGCTGAAGAAGGAATTTGCCGACAAATTCGAGATCGGCGTGTCGCAGGAAAAGCTCGCGACGCTGGTCCATGCCTCTCGTGCGCTGGATGATATCCTCAACCGCGCGCCGGACCGCCATGCACCGTATGTCGGTGAGAGTGCCTTCGTCACCAAAACCGGCATCCATGCCTCGGCGGTGATGAAGGATCCGCAGACCTATGAGCATGTCGCTCCCGAAGCGATCGGCAATCATCGCAAGGTTCTGGTTTCCGATCAGGCAGGACGCTCCAACGTCATCGCCGAACTGGAGCGCGCGGGCATTCCGTTCGACAAGAGCGATCCGAAGCTGACGCGTCTGGTTGAAGAAATGAAGGAGAAGGAGGCCGCCGGCTATGCGTATGAATCGGCCAACGCCTCGTTCGATCTGCTGGCGCGGCGAACGCTTGGCAAGGTGCCGGACTATTTTCGCGTCGTGCAATTCGACGTCAATGTCGAGCAGCGTTACAATGCGGTGGCCCAGCGCGTCACCGTGGCGATGGCGGTGGTGAAAGTCGATGTCGCCGGAGAAATGCTGATCTCGGCGGCGGAAGGCAACGGCCCCGTCAACGCGCTCGACGTCGCGCTGCGCAAGGATCTCGGCAAGTACCAGAAATATATCGAAGGCCTGAAGCTGGTCGATTATCGCGTGCGTATCCTCAATGGCGGCACCGAGGCCGTGACGCGGGTGTTGATCGAAAGCGAGGATGAGACCGGTGAGCGTTGGACCACGGTGGGTGTGTCGCCCAACATCATCGATGCATCGTTTCAGGCGCTGATGGATTCGGTTGTCTACAAGCTGGTGAAATCGAACGCGCCGGCATAGCCGATGCCAGGAAAGAAGGGACAGCAGCCGATGCTGGATCATGTTTCGGTGGGCGTTGCCGATCTTGAGCGGGCTGCGCGCTTCTACGAGGCCGCGCTCGCGCCGCTCGGACTGACAAAATTGATCGTGCGGCCGGCGACTGTGGGGTTCGGAAAAAGCTATCCGGAATTCTGGATCAATCTGCGCCCCGGCATGAAGCGCGTTTCGCCGGAGAGCGGCACGCATATTTGCCTCCGCGCGAGAACGACAGACGAGGTCGAAGCGTTTTACGCCGCGGCCGGTGGCACGGACGATGGTCCGCCGGGCGTACGTCCGCATGATCGTGTGAAATACTTCGCCGCATTCATTGCCGATCCCGATGGCAACCGCATCGAGGTGGTGACGTTTCTGAAGGATGAGGTCTCAGCTTCGGCTGCAAAGCCGAGCTAGAGCCGGCTCGCGACCTGGTCGTCCATTAGCTTTTCGGCTTCGGGTACCTGCGCGGCGACTTTCTGAAGCGTCGGGAGAATATCCTCGACCCGATCCGCGGTCAGAACGTCCACCCACAGGTTGGCGCGGATGAATTCCGTCTGCTTCATGTGGTCGATCAGCGCGAGCAGGGGATTCCAGAAGCCTTCAATGTTGGCGAGCAGGATAGGCTTGCTGTGACGGCCGAGCTGCGACCACGTCATCTGCTCGACCAGCTCTTCCAGGGTGCCGACGCCGCCGGGAAGCGCCACGAAGGCATCGGAGTGCTCGAACATCAGTTGCTTGCGCTCGTGCATGTCCTTGGTGACGATAACCTCCTGCGCGTCCTTCAGCACATGCTCCCGCTTCGTCAAGAACGTCGGGATGATTCCTGTGACCCGGCCGCCGTGGCCGAGCGCGCCGGCCGCAACCGCGCCCATCAGGCCGATGGAGCCGCCGCCGTAGACCAGCCCTATGCCGTTTTCGGCAAGGGTCTTGCCGAAGGCTGTGGCCGCTTTGCCGAATTCGGGATTGGTACCGGGGCCGGAACCGCAATAAACGCAAACGTTCTTAATCGTATTCATACCCGGTCATGTGGCGATTTATTGCGACATCTTCAAGACGTATGTTTCGCAGTGCAAGGTGGACAGTTCTGTAAATCGGCTATTTTTGGGATAAGAATCGGTGGGGAAGGGTGCCAAAACCGCGCAAACGCTCTATATGACGGCCATGATCGCAATCATGAACGGGCGCCCCGCGCAGCGTCAGGCTCAGCGTGGCCTCAAGGCGACTGACGTCTAATGGCCGACCTCTATCCTGCCCAGCCCGACGAGGCGTCGAACGACGCCAAGCCGCCGACAGCTGCTGACCTGAACGCCGAGAAAGCCACGCTCTTCGGAACGCTCGCTCATCTGTGGCCGTATATCTGGCCGAGTGACCGCGACGACCTCAAAATGCGTGTCGTCTGGTCGATGGTGCTGCTGCTCATCGCCAAGGCGGCGACACTGTTTGTCCCCTTCACGTTCAAATGGGCGGTTGATGCCCTGACCGGTGCTGATACAGCGCCTGTCCAATCCTCGAACTGGATGCTGTGGCTGATCGCGTCGCCGCTGATCATGACGCTCAGTTATGGCGGCATCCGCATCATCATGATGGTGCTGACGCAGTGGCGCGATGGTCTCTTCGCCAAAGTGGCTATGCACGCGGTGCGCAAGCTTGCGTTTCTCACTTTCGTGCACATGCATGAATTGTCGCTGCGGTTTCACCTTGAGCGCAAGACCGGCGGTCTGACGCGTGTGCTGGAGCGCGGCCGCACCGGCATCGAGACCATGGTGCGCATGGTGATCCTTCAGCTTGCGCCCACCATCGTCGAACTGGTGCTGATGATGGGCGTGCTGTTGTGGCAGTTCGACTGGCGCTACGTGCTGGTGACGTTCGTCACCGTCGTCATCTACATGATGTATACGTACTACGCCACCGAGTGGCGGATCGAGATTCGCCGTCGCATGAACGATTCCGATACCGAGGCCAACACCAAGGCGATCGACTCGCTGCTCAATTACGAGACGGTGAAGTATTTCAGCGCCGAGGAACGCGAGGCGCTGCGCTACGATAAATCCATGGAGCGCTACGAGCGCGCCAGCGTTCACACCTATACGTCGCTCGCGGTGCTGAACACGGGGCAGGCGGTGATCTTCACCTTCGGTCTCACCGCGACCATGATGATGTGCGCCGT
>JAGVII010000771.1 GCA_020056155.1 Afipia sp. | reverse complement strand
TCGCGGGCAAGCCGCTGCTGGTGGTCAACACCGCCTCGCTCTGCGGTTACACTCCGCAATATGCGGGATTGCAGGAAATCTGGACGAAATTCCGCGATCGCGGATTCACCGTCATCGGCGTGCCATCGAACGACTTCGGAGCGCAGGAGCCCGGCAGTGCAAGCGACATTACGCACACCGCCGAACAGACCTATCACGTCAGCTTCCCGATCACGGTCAAGACCTCGGTGAAGGGACCGAACGCCCATCCCTTCTACAAATGGGCCGCAACCGAGCGCCCGGCTGATCTCCCAAGCTGGAACTTTCACAAGTATCTCGTCGGCCGCGACGGCCATATCGCCGAGGCTTTTTCGTCTCGCGTCGAGCCGACCGACACGCGCGTTGTCACCGCGATTGCCCGCTCCCTGACCGCAGGCTCCCCGAATTAACCCTGCCAACGCTCCGGTTGAAATTCGATTGGCGCGATAAACCATGTGGGTCTAGGCTGACCGCCGGGGACTACGGCAGCGTCCACCGGGCCGGACGCGGGGGATTTGCTAGGGGTACTTCCATGCGTATCAAGGCAACTGTTTTCGCCGCCAGCGCCATCTCGATCTGCGCCGTCACCAGCGTCTGGTCACAGGCCCTCATCCCGCAGCGCACCACTCCACCGCCAGCCAAAGCCGCGGCTCCGGCCCCTGCGCCAACGACTGCGACAGCTCCGGTGCCAGCGCCTGCACCAGCGGCGATCAAGGCCAATTGCGCCAACCCGAATGCCATCGGCGTGTCGCGCGTGGTGCAAATCGACACCACCGGCGGCCCCGGCTTCGGGTTTGAGCATTTCAAGCAGCTCGACTTCCTGCGCGACAAGGAAGTGGTGCTGACTTTCGACGACGGCCCTTGGCCGGTCAACACGCCGTCGGTTCTCAAGACGCTCGCCGACGAGTGCGTCAAGGCGATCTTCTTCCCGATCGGCAAACACGCCACCTACTATCCCGAAATTCTCAAGCATGTCGCCGCCGAAGGCCACACCATCGGCGCGCATACGTGGTCGCACGCCAATCTCAACAACAAGAAGATGACCGAAGCGCAGCAGAAGGAGGAGATCGAGAAGGGTTTCAGCGCCGTGAAATGGGCGCTAGGGACCGCGCCCTCGCCGCTGTTCCGGTTTCCCGCACTCCAGCATCCGCCTGCGATGGTGACGTATCTCGGGGAGCGCAACATTTCGATCTGGTCGTGCGATCTCGACTCGTTCGACTTCAAGGCCAGCAAGGCCGGGAAAATCATCAACACCGTGATGAGCAAACTCGAGAAGAACGGCAAGGGTATCGTACTGCTGCACGACTTCCAGAAGCACACCGCCGAAGCCCTGCCCGAACTGATGAAGCAGCTGAAGGCTGGCGGCTACAAGATCGTGCAGGTCAAGGCCAAGGCGCCGGTGCAGACCATCGCTCAATACGACGAGGACATCGTCAAGGGCCTCAAGCTGCCGACGGTCAGCGCGCGTCCGCTCAACAGCGTGGTGCAGACCATCTCGGAATAGCAAAAAACACGCACTTGCGGCTTTCCCGGAAATGGCTAAACCGCATGTCATGCGCATCGAAGGCTACGTGATCCTTTCCGCCGACGGCATGCTCGCGGACGCCAGCGGCGTGATGCCCGTGGCGCTGAAGTTCGAGGCCGACCAGAAATTTTTCGAATCCGCGCTCGATGACGCGGACCTGATCGTTCACGGCAAAAACTCTTTCGAGGACCAGCCGCGCTCGCCCGAGCGCACGCGCATTGTGCTGACCCGGAGCATTCCGGCCCTCGCCCGCGATCCCGCCAATCCCAAAGCGACCTTGTGGAATCCCGCCGGCGCCTCTTTCGAGGACGCCTGCCGCGCAAGCGGCGCGACCCGTGGGACCGCGGCGATCATCGGCGGCCCCGTCGTGTTCGAGATGTTCATGGACCGCTTCGACACGTTCTGGCTGTCGCAGGCGCACAGCCTTACAATCCCCGGCGGAATCGGCGGATTTGTCGAGGTGCCCCGGCGTTCGCCGCAGGACATTCTGGCCAGTCACGGCCTCAAGGCCGGTGAGGTCCGCATACTGGACGCGGCAAGAGCCGTTGATGTGACGGCGTGGCGGCGAACAACGTAATGCTTGCTGCCCGTCATTCCGGGGCGTGAGTGTAGCGAGCGAACCCGGAATCCAGTTATTGCAACATCGGTATCAAAACGGATCGAGATTCCGGGTCCGCGCCAAGAGCGCGTCCCGGAATGACGAGTGCTGCGCGGGCACGCTAGACGTCGGTATATCGGCCGCTGTCTTCCATCGCCACCGGTCGCGGATAACCCGCGATCACCAGCAGCCCGCCGATCAGCGACAGGTTCTTCAGCGCATGGATCATGTTGTTGATGCGGTCGGCGCCGGTCATGTCCCAGAAATTATGGAAGTAGAACGTCGCCACCAGGACGAACAGCACCAGCACCCAGGCGAAGAACCGCGTGCCGAAATTCAGCGCGATGAACAATCCGGCCGCGACTTCCACGACGCCGGCCAGGATCGCCAGCATCTGCGCTGTCGCCATCCCCGTGATGCCCTCGAGCTGGACAGCATATTGCATCAGCATCGCGGGAAGGACGACCTTCTCGGTGATCGCCTGCGTGGTCGATGCAATGTCGAATAATTTGGATGCGCCGGAAAACACAAACAGGACAACGAAAAGAACGCGTCCGACTGTGACGATGGCTGGCATTTCTCGGCCCCGCTAAGATCCCTGGAGCGGGACTATACAGGAGTTGCCGTCACCCGAACAGCGTCGGCTGTTGCCGTCCCGCCCGCTCCTGTGCTTCGACCGCCGCGACCGCCGTCATGTTGAGAATGCCCCGCGCCGTGACCGATGGCGTCAGGATATGGGCCGGGCGCGTGGGTCCGATCAGGATCGGCCCGACCGGAAGCGCGTCAGCGAGGATCTTGATCATCTGGTAGGCAATGTTCGCCGCGTCGAGGTTCGGCATGATCAGGATATTCGCCGATCCTTCCAGCCGCGAATGCGGCAGAACGAGCTTGCGCGACAGCTCGGTCAGCGCGGAATCGCCGTGCATCTCGCCGTCCGCCTCGATTTCCGGATGATCGTTCACGAGTATCTCGGTGGCACGCCGCATCTTTTGCGCCGAGCTGGAATCGTAGCTGCCGAAATCCGAATGGGACAGGAACGCGATTTTGGGCTTGATGCCGAACCGCTGGACATGGACGGCGGCGAGCGCCGCCATTTCCGCCAGTTCTTCCGCGGTCGGATTGGGGCGAATCTGGGTATCTGCGATGAAATAGGCCCCTTTGCTGGTGATCACCAGCGCCAGTGCCGAATAGTCCGCAAGCCCCGGCGTCACGCCGATGATCTCGCGGATACGCCGCAGATGGCTCATGTAGCGGCCATCGACGCCGCACAGCATGGCGTCGGCCTCGCCGCGCGCCACCGCAAGTGCTGCGATCACGGTCGCATTGGTGCGCACCAGCGTCCGCGCGGCTTCCGGCGTGATGCCGTGCCGCCCGGCCAGATCAATGTAGGTTTGCACGTAGGAGCGATAACGCGGATCGTCCTCGGGATTGATGAGGTCGAAATCGCTGCCTGGGTTAATCGAAAGACCGAACCGCTTGATCCGCGCCGCCACAACGGACGGACGCCCGACCAGAATGGGACGCGCCAGCTTTTCCTCAAGCACCACCTGGACCGCGCGCAACACGCGCTCGTCCTCGCCCTCGGCGTAGATGACGCGCACCGGCTGGGTCTTGGCCTTCGCGAATACCGGCTTCATGACAAGACCGGAGCGGAATGCGAACCGGTCGAGCTGCTCGATATAAGCGTCGAAATCGGTAATCGGCCGCGTCGCCACGCCGGAGTCCATCGCCGCCTGCGCGACCGCAGGCGCCACGCGCAGGATCAGCCGGGGATCGAATGGACTCGGGATCAGCGAACCGGGACCGAAGCCCTGCGTCTCGCCGCCGTCGAACCGCACCACGACATCGGACGGCGGATCGCGCGCAAGCTGCGCCAGCGCATCCACTGCCGC
>JAGVII010000251.1 GCA_020056155.1 Afipia sp. | reverse complement strand
CGCGGATCTCGGCCTGCACCGCCACGGCCTCCGCATCGTGGAACGCCGTGCGCAGAATTTCCTGCCCGCGCCCGATGGCAGCTATCTCCTGACCGGCGACGGCCGGACACATCAGTCGATCGCAAAACTCAGCGAACGCGACGCGCTGCGGATCGACGATTTCAACCGCGAACTGGAAACCATCGCCGATGTCCTGCGCAAATTCGTGTTGCGTGCGCCGCCCGACGTGGTCGAAGGATTCGGGCTGCACGCCATGCGCGAAGCGTTCAACGCGCTGGCGAGCGCCAATATCCTGCGCGGCCTGACGCTGGAGAACAAGCGCACCCTGCTGGACCTGTTCACCCGCTCGGCGGGTGACATGCTTGACGACTATTTCGAAAGCGATCTGGTCAAGGCGCTGTTCGGGTTCGATGCCGTGGTCGGCAACTATGCCAGCCCCTACGCGGCGGGCTCGGCCTATGTCATGCTGCATCACGCTTTTGGCGAGGTGAACGGCAGGAAAGGTCTGTGGGGCCACGCTATCGGTGGCATGGGCGCGATCACGCAGGCGATGGCGGCGTCGGCCCGCGCCCATGGCGCAGAGATCGAGACAGGCGCGGGCGTGCGCGAAGTCATCATCGAGAGCGACCGCGCCACCGGCGCCGTTCTCGACAACGGCGAAACGATCCGCGCGCGCTATGTCGCCTCCAGTGTCAATCCTAAGCTGCTTTACACCCGAATGATCCCGGCCGGCGCACTGCCGAAGCCGTTCCTCGACCGCATCACCACGTGGCGTAACGGGTCCGGCACCTTCCGGATGAACGTCGCCCTGTCGGCGCTGCCGTCGTTCAAGGCGCTGCCCGGCCAGGGCGATCACCTGACCGCGGGGATCATTCTCGCGCCGAGCCTCGGCTACATGGACCGCGCCTGGTTCGACGCCCGCCAGCATGGCTGGAGCCGCGAGCCGGTGATCGAGGTTCTGATCCCCTCCACCCTCGACAACTCGCTGGCCCCGCCGGGCCGGCATGTCGCCAGCCTGTTCTGTCAGCATGTCGCGCCGCAATTGCCGGACGGCCGGTCATGGGACGACCATCGTGACGAAGTCGCCGACCTAATGATCGCCACGGTGGATCGCTACGCGCCGGGTTTCGCCCGCAGTGTCATCGGGCGGCAGGTGCTGTCGCCACTCGATCTCGAACGCGACTTCGGCCTGCTCGGGGGCGACATTTTCCATGGCGCGCTGTCGCTCAATCAGCTGTTTTCGGCGCGGCCGATGCTGGGCCATGGAGGGTATCGGGGGCCGCTCAAGGGGCTCTATCACTGCGGGTCCGGCGCACATCCCGGTGGCGGTGTGACGGGGGCGCCGGGCCACAATGCGGCGCAGGTCATCCTCAAGGACCATCGCGGAATCTTCACCTGAACCGAAAGCAAAGCGATCCCAAACGGCTGTTGAGAAGCTGTGGATAACCCTGTGGATAATCTGTGGATTTCCGTTTGGTTAAGACTTTACTAACAGGTGGAAAACCCGGGTTAACAAACTGTGAACAACTGGCTGCTGCCCGGTCAGTAACCTGTGGACAGGCTGTGGGGAAATGGGCGATGCAGTCAGCGATTTCAGCTATTTGGATGCTCCCTTGAATTTGCCGCCTCCCTCGCCCGCGATCCAGGCCACCTTCGCCATCGGCGACGAGCGCGCCGCCAGCCGCGTTGTGGATATCATCACCGAGAGCTACCCAAGCCACGACCTGGCGATTGCCGCGTTCGAGACGGCCGGCGGCCGCTGGGACGTCACCATGCATTTCGCCGAGGCCCCGGACGAGGACGTGATCCGGGCGCTGGTGACGGACACGGCGGGAGAAGCGGCGGCGCGGTCGATCGTCTTCAGCAAGGTCGAAACCAAGGACTGGGTGAAGGCCAGCCTCGCCGATCTGGTGCCGGTCAGCGCCGGACGTTACGTCGTCCATGGCAGCCACGACCGCGAACGGGTGCCACCCAACAAGATCGGAATCGAGATCGAGGCGGCATTGGCCTTCGGCACCGGCCATCACGGCACCACCCGCGGCTGCCTGCTGCTGCTCGATCAGGTACTGCACCAGCGCACGCCCAAACGCATCCTCGATCTCGGCTCGGGGACCGGCGTCCTTGCCATCGCCGCCGCCAAGGGGCTGAGGCGCCGCGTGCTGGCGAGCGACATCGACCCGCGTTCCGTGATCGTGGCGCGTGAAAACGCGCATCTCAATGGCGTCGGCAATCTGGTCGAAGCTGTCCACGCGACCGGGTTCCAGTCGCCGCATTTTGCCGCCCATGGCCCGTTCGGCCTGGTGCTGGCAAATATCCTCGCCAACCCGCTGCGGCAGCTCGCGCCCGCGCTGGCGGCGCATCTGGCTCCGCAGGGGTTTGTTATTCTGTCAGGATTGCTGCCGCATCAGGCGAACAGCGTGGTCGCCGCCTATAGCGGCGCGGGGTTGAAGCTGCTCCGGCGAATCCAGGTTGAGGGCTGGAGCAGCCTCTTGATGCAAAAACGTTGAGATTGTCATGGCCGGGCTTTGTCCCGGCCATCCCGATAACGAAACACGTTGCTCGGTCTGTCGGGATCACCGGCGCAAGGCCGGTGATGACATCCTGAACTTATTCCCGTTTCGCTCGAAGGGAAGCGATGTCGGCCTCAAATCTGGCACGCCGTGCTTCACGTCGCAGCCGGCTTTCCGTCAGACGGTCCAGCATCTGGACGATGACCCCGCGCGGCTCCTTGATTGTCACCACCGGAATGTTGCCCTCACGCGCCGGCGGCGAAATCTTCTCAAACATAAAAGCTGGCATGCCATATCCCCTCGTCGTTGAGTTGAAGAACACACCCCTCCGCATTTCCGCGAGGCCCATTCCATTCAAGCGTCATTGGTTGCAAATGGTTCCTCAGAAGAGCCTTCCCTGCAGGCGGCAATTACGAAGCACGGATCGTGCCATTCCCAATTATCGCGGGCCCATTCCGCCCCCGCCGATTGCCGCCACACTTCCCGCCTCTTAAGGTTGCCCGATGTTCGAAGCCCAGTTCCAGACATTCGAAGAACCCGAAGGCGGCGTGGCGCTGACCGCGCGGCTGTCGGCTTTCCGCGAGGAACTGCTGCGCCGGCAATTGACCGGTTTTGTGATTCCCCGCGCAGACAGCCAGCAAAACGAATATGTGCCTCCCTGCGACGAGCGGCTGGCGTGGCTCACCGGCTTTACGGGTTCGGCCGGGCTTGCCATCGTCCTGACCGGGCAGGCGGCCGTGTTCGTGGACGGCCGCTACACCCTGCAGGCGACCAAACAGGTCGATACGACGGCATGGACCATCGAATCCCTGATCGAACCACCGCCCGAATCCTGGCTGACGGCGCATCTCGCGCCGGGCGACCGCCTCGGATTTGACCCCTGGCTGCACACTTCGGCGGCAGCGGAGCGTCT
>JAGVII010000695.1 GCA_020056155.1 Afipia sp. | reverse complement strand
CGGCGGCTCGAGGCCGGCAACGATCGTCCCGGTCAACTGGCGGCGCGTCGCGGTTTTACGCTGCTCGGCGATGTAGCGCTGCTCGGTGTAGCCCGACTGACGGATCGTCTGCAGAAAACGCTCATGCTCGAACTTGCCGTCGAGACCCTTGAAGGCAGGCTCGTTCTGAATGGCGCGCACAATGTCGGCGTCGGACTGTCCGAGACCCATGCGGCGCGCGGTCTCATCCAGCGCGGCGTCGGAGATAACGTCCTGCAGCACCTGGCGGTCTAAACCGAAGTTGCGCGCCTGCTCCATCGTCAGCGGCCGGCCGAAGCGGCGGCCGATCTGCTGCACCCTGTCGGTGAACAGGTTTCGGAATTGCTCGGTGGTGATTTCGGTGCTGCCGACCTTGGCGAGAGACGACTGTCCGAATCCCTTGAAGATGTCGGCGATACCCCAGACACCGAAACTGATGATCAGCACGCCGAACAGGACGGACATAACCGCCTTGCCGAGCCAATTCGATGAGGCTTTACGCATTCCTCGGAGCATGGGTCCAACTTGATGTTCGGGGGTGGGGCGGTTCGCCACACAGGCGTTACCGCGTTGTTTCGCCAACATATAAAGAGGTGGCGGTTCCCTAGCAACCATGCTGTCGGCGGCGCATCAGCGCGGTTAACGATCCGCAATGTGGAAACCAGGCAATGGAACTGGCTTCCGCAGAAGCCCTCTGCTAGCGCAGATCGGCCGATTACCGAACAATTGTCATGCGAGATCAACGATGACCGACAAGCGACGCCCCCTGATCGCCGGGAACTGGAAGATGAACGGCCTCAAGGCCGCGGTGAATGAGCTTGCCGCTATCGGGCAGGGCGCCGAAAAAGTCTGGCGCAAGGCCGATCTTCTGATTTGCCCGCCCGCGACGCTGCTGTTCACGTCCGCCGCGGTGGTGATCGGATCGAAAGTCGCAATCGGCGCGCAGGACTGCCACCCGGCAGCCTCCGGCGCACATACCGGCGATATTTCCGCCGAGATGCTGGCGGACGCAGGCGCGACTGCCATCATCGTCGGACATTCCGAACGCCGCACCGACCACCACGAAACCGACGCGCTCGTCCGTAGCAAGGCCGAAGCCGCATGGCGTGCAGGGCTTGTCGCCATCGTCTGCGTCGGCGAGACGCAGGCCGAACGTGACGCCGGGCAAACGCTGGATGTGGTCAGCCGTCAGGTCGCCGGGTCGGTTCCTGACGGGGCGACCTCCGCCAATCTGGTCGTCGCCTATGAGCCGGTCTGGGCGATCGGAACCGGGCGGACCCCGACGACCAAAGATGTCGAGGAAGTCCATAAGCTTATCCGCGATCGGCTGAAAAATCGGTTCAGCGGTGAGGGCGATTCTGTCCGGATTCTCTACGGAGGCTCGGTCAAGCCCTCCAATGCAGCCGAACTGATGGCGGTGGCGAACGTGGATGGTGCTCTGGTGGGTGGCGCCAGCCTCAAAGCGGTTGATTTCCTTGCGATTGCCGCCGCGTGCCCCTAAATGGCGATCAGGCCGACAGCCGTCCGTCGGGGGTGACAATTACCCCCGCAATCGTGTACAGACCGCGCAACTTCAACCCCCGCAAGCTTCGATGCGACCGGCTGCCGGCGCCAAAGGCTTGTGACGGAAGGTAACAATGCAGACCGTCATTATCGTCATCCATCTCATGCTTGTGCTCGGCCTGATCGGCGTCGTGCTGCTGCAGCGCTCCGAAGGCGGCGGTCTCGGCATCGGCGGCGGTGGCGGCGGTGGCTTCATGTCCAGCCGCGGTACGACCAATCTGCTCACCCGCACCACCGCGATTCTGGCGGCCGGCTTCTTCGTGACCAGCCTGTTCCTGTCGTGGCTTGCCAACTACGAGCGCACGCCGGCATCTATCATCAACTCGACCACCAGCCCGGCACCGATCTCGCAGCCGGGCAGCGCGCCGCAGGTGCCGGTCGGTGGTCTGCTTGACTCGCTCAAGAAGCCGGAAGCGCCGGCTGCACCTTCGGCTCCGGCCGCGCCGCAGGCTCCGCAGTCGAAGTAATCAGACAAATGATGTGCAGTCATGCGCGAGCCGCTTGTCTGCACATCTGAGAATTGCCTTCCAAGTCACTGACTGAACTTCCATATCAGGGTCACCCACAGCGCGTCGGTTTTCCGGTGCGCGCGTGGGTTTCGTTTTGCGAATCACACCGGCGGAGCTAAAGGTAGAATCCCATGACGCGGTACATTTTCATCACCGGCGGCGTGGTCTCCTCGCTCGGCAAGGGTCTGGCTTCAGCAGCGCTCGGCGCTGTTCTGCAGTCACGAGGCTACAAGGTCCGCCTTCGCAAGCTCGATCCCTATCTCAATCTCGATCCCGGAACGATGTCGCCGTATCAGCACGGCGAGGTGTTCGTCACCGATGACGGCGCCGAGACCGACCTCGATCTCGGGCACTACGAGCGCTTCACCGGCCGTCCGGCGACCAAGCAGGACAACATCACTACCGGCCGCATCTATCAGGACATCCTGAACAAGGAGCGCCGCGGCGACTATCTCGGCGCGACGGTGCAGGTGATTCCGCACGTCACCAACGCGATCAAGGAATTCATCCTCGGCGGCAACGAAGGCTACGACTTCGTGCTCTGCGAAGTTGGCGGCACGGTGGGCGACATCGAGGGGCTGCCGTTCTTCGAGGCGATCCGCCAGGTCAAGAACGACCTGCCACGCGGCGAGGTGATCTACATTCACCTGACGCTTTTGCCCTACATTCCAAGTGCCGGAGAACTCAAGACAAAGCCGACCCAGCACTCGGTCAAGGAGCTCCGTTCCATCGGCATCCAGCCGGATATCCTGCTGTGCCGGACCGACCGCGAGATTCCGAAGGAAGAACGCCGCAAGCTGGCGCTGTTCTGCAACGTCCGCGAATCCGCCGTGATCGAGGCGCGCGACGTCGACAACATCTACGCCGTGCCCGAGGCCTATCACGCCGCCGGGCTCGACGACGAAGTGCTGGCCGCATTCGGTATCGTCGACATCAAGCCGCCCGCGCTGCAGAGCTGGCACGTTATCAACGAGCGTGTCCGTAATCCCGAGGGTGAGGTGAACATTGCCATCGTCGGCAAGTACACCGGCATGAAGGACGCCTACAAATCGCTGATCGAGGCGCTGTCGCACGGCGGCATCGCCAACAAGGTGAAGGTCAATCTCGACTGGATCGAATCCGAGGTCTTCGAGAACGAGGACCCCGCGCCGTTCCTCGAACACGTCAACGGCATTCTGGTGCCGGGCGGATTCGGCCAGCGCGGCGCGGAAGGCAAGATTCGCGCGGCGCAGTTCGCGCGCGAGCGCGATGTGCCGTATTTCGGAATCTGTTTCGGCATGCAGATGGCGGTGATCGAGGCCGCGCGCAATCTGGTCGGAATCGAGGACGCCAACTCGACGGAGTTCGGCCCGACCAAGGAGCCGCTGGTTGGCCTGATGACCGAGTGGCTGCGCGGCAACGAACTCGAAAAGCGCAACAAGGCAGGCGACCTCGGTGGCACCATGCGGCTCGGCGCCTATCCGGCGGCCCTCAAGAAGGGCAGCCGCGTGTCGGAAGTCTACGGCGGCGCGCTGGAGATTTCAGAGCGGCATCGCCATCGCTACGAGGTTAACACCGCCTACAAGGATCGCCTCGAACAGCATGGCCTGCGCTTCTCGGGCCTGTCGCCGGATGGCGTGCTGCCGGAGATCGTCGAATACGAGGACCATCCGTGGTTCATCGGCGTGCAGTATCATCCTGAACTGAAGTCACGCCCGTTCGAGCCGCATCCGCTGTTCGCGTCGTTCGTGCAGGCGGCGATGGTTCAGAGCCGGCTGTTCTGAGCCGGACGTCAGCTGCCGCGATCGATGGACTGGATCAGGCGGAGGCTTTGCTCTCCGTTTTCATTGATCTCATTTCATTTCGACCAACTGGACGAGATTTCCGCAGGTGTCGTCCAGAACCGCCATTCGCACGGTTCCTGCATCCATCGGCTCGACCGTGAACATGACCCCACGCTCGCGAAGCCTGGCAAACTCCGCATTCAAATCCTGAACCTGGAATGACACTGCGGGAATTCCGTCTTTGACGAGAGCGTCCTTGTACGGTTTGACGGCCGGATGCTCACTCGGCTCGAGCAGTAATTCCGTTCCCTCGGGGTCCTCTTGCGACACAACCGTCAGCCAGCGATGAGATCCGAGGGGAATGTCGTGCTTTACCTTGAAGCCGAGTTTGTCGGTGTAGAACGTCAAAGCCTCGGCTTGGTTATCGACAGCGACGCTGGTCACATAGATCCGCATGGTGAATGCCCTTCCTAGAGGTACTTCTTGAGCCACAGACCGGTCGCGACTCGCATGGGTGCGGCATTCAAGGAGTGGGTCTTGGTCCGCCCCTTCCATGCGATTGTGATCAATCCGGCCCTTTCCAGCATGTCGAGGTGCTGGGAAATCGTTTGTCGAGACAGGCTCTTGCCATCTGCCGCGAAGGATGAGGCGCAGATCTCGAACAATGACCGCTCGGGGCGCTCTCGGAGAAGATCGAGGATGCGTCTCCGGGTCGGATCGCCGAAAGCCTTGAAGACCAAGTCGAGTTCGTCGTCAGTCACGCGGCCAAATATGCAGTAAAATTACTGCATGTCAATGTGGGAAGCTGTCAGCGCGTCACCTGCGTCTGTTCGTCGGACTTGCTGCCTCATTGGCGGCCCACATTTATGAGGGACAACCCGGACGCGCACTGAGACCGGACGCCTGTTCGCCGGACGCCATGTTGCGGACGTCGTAGAGTAAGAAAGCGCATTTTGGACCCACCCATGATTCCCAAGAACGAACCTCCGTCGACGCCATCGGCCGGCGGCCCCTTGCGGCCGTGGGGCGAGCCGTCGGCGCCACAACAGTCCAGGGCGCCGGATCAAGCGCAACACCCCCCGCCGCTACCGCCTCAAGCAGGACGCTGGCGTGGCTCCGGCACGCTGGCGTCAATCGTCTTCGCGGGCCTTTTGTTGGCGGGTGTCCTCATTCCCGCTTATCGGGATATCTCGTCGCCGGGGGCGTGGTCCTACTGGAAAGACTTTTTGGGTTCCCCCAGCATGACGGCATCGGCTGTCAGCCTGACGGACGGCCGCAAGGGGCTCGCCATCGAGGGACGGATCGGACCGGCCGCCGCAAGCTGGTTTCGCGACCGGCTCGATGAAGCCAGGCTGACCAGCGGAGATGTGATCTTTCTGTCGTCGCCAGGCGGCTCGCTCGATCAGGGTTTGATTATGGGCGCGGTGGTCCGTTCACGCGGACTGACGACGGTGGTGGGGAGGGTCGATTCCGGCGGGCGTCCTCAGCCTGCGCGCTGCGCCAGCGCCTGCGTGTTCGTTTTCGCGGGCGGCAAGGTCCGCGAAGCCATGCCGCGGTCAGCGCTCGGCGTGCACCAGTTCACCAGCACGTCCTCGCGGAGTGAAGAGTCTGCGAGTGATCTCGTGGCGCGAACCCAGCAAACCACCGGCATCATTCTCGACTACATGACGCGGATGGGTGTTTCGCCGTCGATCATGCAGGCAATGACGGCGAGCAAGAACATCCGCTGGCTCACGGAGAAAGAGGCGTTCGACTTGAATCTGGTTACGGCGCGCTACGCTGGAAGCTGAGAGCTATATGACATTGGATTACGGTCGCTGACTCGTCATCCTGAGGTGCGAGTTCTTGCGAGGGCGGCGTTGCCGCCGTCGCACCTCAGGGCGACGGCGTCGTTTGATGCCTACTTCGGGCATCCCGAGGTCTGATCGCCGGTGCGGGCCGCGGGCTTTCCATTGATGTAAATGCCGCCTGCGCCGCCAACGACAACGCCGCCGCATCCGGTCTTGCCGCTCACGACAGCCGCGGGCTTGCCGTTGATGAAGACGTTCGGCGATCCCTCGACGATCACGCTGCCGTCGCTGGTCGTGTCGCCCTGACGCGCGGCGGGTTTGCCGTTGAAGGTGATGCCGTTCGCGCCGCCTGTGACCACGCCGGGTGTTTGCGCATATGCGGAGCCCGAAACAACCGCCGCGACGAGCATCGGGCAAAACAACATCCGCATGACAAACCTCGTATGGGGCGCAAGAACAGGAAAGCATCCGGGAAACGCTTGATAAGCTGCCGGGCAGGCGACTATATGCCGGACCGGGAGATCCCGCATAATTTTAGCCGGCGTTGTCCAGCGCCGGTTCAATAACAAGAGGGCCATGACCATGATCCAGGAAATGCGCGTCTATCGCTGTCTTCCGGGACGGCTTCCCAATTTGCTGAAGCGCTTCGAGAACCACACGCTGAAGATATGGGAAAGGCATGGCATCCGTCAGGCCGGCTTTTTCACCACGGTGATCGGCCAGTCCAATCAGGAACTGACCTATTTCCTGAAGTGGGACTCGCTGGCGGAACGCGAGCAGAAGTGGACCGCGTTCATGACCGATCCAGCCTGGCTCTCGGCACGCGCGGAAAGCGAAAAGGACGGTCAGATCGTCGAGAACATCGTCAGCCAGCTTCTGACGCCGACCGCATTCTCCTCAGTGAAGTGAGGGCGCGCCTCGCGCATCGATCATGCCTCGCGGTCTCGATCACATCGTCCATGCCGTCCGCGATCTCGATGCGGTGGCGGACTTCTATCGCCGGGCCGGCTTCAAGGTCGGCGCGCGCAACAGGCATCCCTGGGGAACGCACAATCATGTGGTGCAGTTTCCCAATTTCTTCATCGAAATCCTGACGATCGGCGAACCTGAGAAACTGGTCGGCGAGGGGCTTGCGCGCGTGTTCGGCTTGGCCAATTGCGAGTTCATCGCGCGCGGTGACGGCCTCTCGATGCTCGCGCTGGAGAGCAGGGACATCGAGGCCGATGTCGAGGACTTCAAGGAGCACGGCATCGGCATTTCGAAGGCGTTGCCGTTCACGCGCGACGCCAGATTGCCGGACGGTTCGACCGTGACGGTTGGCTTTACGCTAGCCTTCGCGCGAGATGCAATGTCGCCGCACAACGGCTTCTTCGCGATCCAGCATCGTGACCCGGCCTTGTTCTACAAAAAGGAACTTCAGCAGCATGCCAACGGTGCGACCGGCGTGCTCGGTGCGGTTCTCGTGGCGGACAATCCGGCCGACCATCACATCTTCCTCAACGCCTTTACGGGCGTGCGCGACCTGCATTCCAGTTCGATCGGCGTCACTGCGGCGACGCCGCGCGGCGATGTCGAGATCATGGAAGCGGTGTCGTTTCGCGATCAGTTCGGAACCGCGCCCAGGCTGGACGGCGAGGGCGCCTCGTTGAAGGGACTGCGCCTTGCGGTACCGGACATCGGCGCGCTGGAGCGTGTGCTCAGCGACGGCGGGGTGGCGTCGCAACGGCACATCGGGCGGCTTGTGGTGCCGCCGGAGGCCGCCTTTGGCGCAACCCTGATATTCGAGACAGTATAGCTGTCATTGCGAGGAGCGTAGCGACGAAGCAATCCATCGAATCTTCGCAAGGAAACTGGATTGCTTCGCTTCGCTCGCAATGACGGCCTGCTTTATGCTGTCTGCGGGTTGATCTTCGTGTTCGCCCACGGCAAAAGCGTCATATGAAATATGATAATTTAACAACTTCAGCCGCTCCGGTGGTGTCCGCAGGCACCGTCAAATTCGGCAACGCATTGCCGTTGGCGGTGATCGCCGGGCCGTGCCAGCTCGAGAGCCGGGCGCACGGACTTGAGGTCGCGTCCGCGCTGAAAGAGATTGCCGCGCGCCTCAAGATCGGGCTCGTCTACAAGACCTCGTTCGACAAGGCCAACCGGACCAGCGCGTCCGGCGCGCGCGGCATGGGTCTCGACAAGGCGTTGCCGATTTTCGCGGAGATCCGCTCGACGCTCGGCCTGCCGGTGCTCACCGACGTGCACGAGATCGAGCAGTGCGCGCGCGTGGCGGAAGCGGTGGACGTGTTGCAGATCCCTGCGTTCCTGTGCCGGCAAACCGATCTGCTGCTGGCGGCAGCGGCCACCGGCAAGGTCGTGAACGTCAAGAAGGGCCAGTTCCTCGCGCCGTGGGACATGGCCAACGTCGTCGCCAAGGTCACCGGCGGCGGCAATCCGAATGTCATGGTCACGGAGCGGGGTGCATCGTTCGGTTACAACACGCTGGTGTCGGACATGCGCGCACTGCCGATCCTCGCACGCACAACCGGCGCGCCGGTGATCTTCGATGCAACCCATTCGGTACAGCAGCCCGGCGGAAAGGGAAGTTCGTCCGGCGGCGAGCGCGAGTTCGTGCCGGTGCTGGCAAGGGCTGCCGTCGCGGTCGGCGTTGCAGGCATTTTCATCGAGACGCATCCCGATCCGGATAACGCGCCGTCGGATGGCCCGAACATGGTGCCGCTCAAGGATTTCGAAGCCCTCGTCAAGAACCTGATGGCCTTCGACGCACTCGCAAAATCGAAATCGTAGTGGCCAGATCATAACAATCAAAACATAAAAAGGGCCGCGAGCGTAACGCGGCATCCAGCCAGACTGATGCTGCCGATTCTCAATATTATCGCGATCTCGACCTTCGCATCTGCCCTGTCTTCGCGCGCGCTGGAGCCGGTGCTTCCGCTCGTGGCCGGCGATTTCGGCGTGACCGTTGCGACAGCCGCGATCCTGTCGGCTGTTTTCGCGCTGACGTTCGCGATTGTGCAGCCGATCCTGGGCGCGGCCGCCGACATGTTCGGCAAACCGCGGCTGATGATCGCGTGTCTCGTTCTGCTTGGCGCCGCCAATATCGTCGGCGCGATGGCGACCTCGTTTGAAATGCTGTTCCTGTCGCGCGTTCTGGTCGGCATCGCGGCCGGGGGCACGTTCCCGATTGCATTCGGATTGACGGGCGATCTCGTGCCGACTGCGCAGAGGCAAGTCGCGCTGAGCCGCGTGCTGGCCGGAGCAATGACCGGAAATCTGCTGGGCTCTTCGGCCGCCGGCGTGATCGGTGATCTTCTCGGGTGGCGCGGCGTGCTTGCGGTTCTCGGCGCGATCATGGTGGCCGCGTCGGTGGCGGTGTTCGCGGGATTCCGGCGCGGCGGCATCACCAGCTCAAGAGGCGGGGTTAGCTTCCAGTCGCTCAAGGATGGCTACCGCACCATCCTGCGCAACCCCAATGCGCGTGTCTGTTTCACCGCCGTCTTCATCGAAGGACTTTGCGTTCTCGGACTTTTCCCGTTCGTCGCGGCGTTTCTGTTCGAACTCGGCGAGACCCGCGCGTCGATACCGGGTGTCGTCATCGCCGCATTCGCATTGGGCGGATTGTTCTACACCATGAGCGTGTCGCGCATGCTGCCGCGATTTGGCGTCAGGGGCCTGATGGTTGGCGGCGCGACGGTCATGGCGCTGCAATTCGTCGTTATCGCGCTCGGACCCCGCTGGGAGGTTCAGGCGATCTCCTTCCTCATCATGGGCTGGGGCTTCTACTCGCTGCACGGCTCTTTGCAGGTGTTCTCAAGCGATCTCGCGCCCGAAGCGCGCGCCTCGGCGCTGTCGCTCCACGCGTTCTGCTTTTTCATGGGGCAGGCGGTGGGACCGATCGTGTACGGTTTCGGGATATCCCATATCGGCAAAATGCCGACGCTGATCCTGAGCGCGACCGCCATTCTCGTGCTGGGAATTGTCGCCGCACGCCTGCTGCATCAGAAGCCGGCGGAAATGGCGGATATCTAGAATTCAAGTTGTCATCACCGATGACTTGATCGCTGTGCTCGATGAATCGAGATGGCCGGGCCAAGCCCGGCCATGACATTGTGGGGGTTATCCCCGTCCGCGATACGGCGCGACGCCCTGATCTGGCGCCCAGACATCCTTCGGCAATTTGCCGGTCTGCCAGAACACATCGATCGGCATGCCACCGCGCGGGTAGAAATATCCGCCGATGCGCAGCCAGCGCGGCGCCAGCAGCGTGGTCAGCCGCTTGCCGATGGACACCGTGCAGTCTTCGTGGAACGAGCCGACGTTGCGGAAGCTGTTGAGGTAGAGCTTGAGCGACTTCGATTCCACGAGCCACTTGTTCGGCACGTAGTCGATGACGAGAATCGCGAAATCCGGCTGGCCGGTAACCGGGCAGATCGAGGTGAATTCCGGCATCGTGAAACGCGCGACGTAGTTCGTATCGGCGTGCGGATTCGGCACCCGGTCGAGTTTGGCCGTATCAGGCGAGGTGGGCGTTTCGACCTGTTGGCCGAGTTGCAACGATGTTCCGGCGGACCTGGCCGCGCGAGGCTTTCTGGACATGCACGTCTCCGTTTGCCGTCTGATAGCCGTTCTCGACCAAAACGTCACGAGATCAACAGCTTCGGATGGTCTTTTCCCGAGGAGCGCCTTCCTGTAGAAGCTGCCCCAATCTTCAATCCCACGTCCTGAGAGGGTGCACATGACCGCCATCGTCGACATTATCGGCCGCGAAATTCTTGACAGCCGCGGCAATCCGACTGTCGAAGTCGATGTGGTGCTGGAAGATGGCTCATTGGGCCGCGCCGCCGTTCCTTCGGGGGCCTCCACGGGTGCCCATGAAGCCGTCGAACTGCGCGACGGTGACAAGGGCCGCTATCTCGGCAAGGGCGTGCAGAAGGCCGTCGAGGCGGTCAACGGCGAGATTTTTGACGCGATCGGCGGCATGGAAGCCGAACAGCAGGTTCAGATCGACCAGACCATGATTGATCTTGATGGAACGCCGAACAAGAGCCGGCTCGGCGCCAACGCCATCCTCGGCGTCTCGCTGGCGGTCGCGAAGGCTGCCGCGGAATCGCTCGGCATGCCGCTCTACCGTTACGTCGGCGGCACCTCGGCACGCACACTTCCGGTTCCGATGATGAACATCGTCAACGGCGGTGTGCATGCGGACAATCCGATCGATTTCCAGGAAATCATGGTGATGCCGGTCGGTGCGAAGAGCTTCTCGGAAGGGCTTCGCTGCGGGGCGGAGATTTTCCACACGCTCAAGTCCGAGTTGAAGAAGGCCGGCCACAACACCAATGTCGGCGACGAGGGCGGTTTCGCGCCGAACCTGCCGTCGGCGGACGCAGCACTTGATTTCGTCATGAGCGCGATCGGCAAGGCCGGATACCAGGCCGGCGGCGACGTCATGCTGGCGCTCGACTGTGCTGCGACCGAGTTCTTCAAGGATGGCAAGTACGTTTATGAAGGCGAGAACAAAACCCGCTCGCGCTCGGAGCAGGCGAAGTACCTCGCCGACCTGGCCTCGCGCTATCCGATCGTGTCCGTCGAAGACGGCATGGCCGAAGACGACATGGACGGCTGGAAGGAACTGACCGACCTGATCGGGGCGAAGTGCCAGCTCGTCGGCGACGATCTGTTCGTCACCAACGTCACGCGCCTCGCGGACGGCATCAGGAAGGGCCTCGGCAATTCCATTCTGGTGAAGGTCAACCAGATCGGCTCGCTCACCGAGACGCTCGCCGCCGTGGAAATGGCCCACAAGGCGGCCTACACCGCCGTGATGTCCCATCGTTCGGGTGAAACCGAGGATTCGACCATCGCGGATCTCGCCGTCGCCACCAACTGCGGTCAAATCAAGACCGGATCGCTGGCGCGCGCGGATCGAACCGCGAAATACAACCAGTTGCTGCGGATCGAGCAAGAACTCGGCAATCAGGCGATTTACGCCGGCCGGTCGGCGCTGAGGGCGCTGGCGTAAACCGCGCCTCGCGAGAAGCTCCGCAGGAGCATCGCTGGGTTTCATTTTCTTGTCAGACGAGCGGCTTGCTTTGGCGGGCCGCTGTCGCTTGAGTAGCGCTTAAGAAAATATGGAGATACGCCCCATGAATGGTCCACTCGCCGGAATCAAGGTCATCGAGATCGGGCAGGCACTCGCAGGTCCGCTGGCGGGTGCGATCCTCGCGGATATGGGCGCGGACGTCATCAAGATCGAGAAACCGGACGGCGGCGACGACGCGCGCAGCTGGGGGCCTCCGTTCATCGAGGAAGCCTCGATCATGTTTCATGTCACCAATCGCAACAAGCGCTCGGTGACGCTGGACATGAAGAATGCAGCCGACATCGAGAAACTCAAAGCCCTCGTGCGCGACGCGGACATCCTGATCCAGAATCTTCGTTCGGGTGTGGTCAACGATCTCGGCATCGGTCCCGAGCACATGCGCGCGATCAATCCGCGGTTGATCTACTGTTCGATCTGGGCGTTCGGGCCGAAGGGGCCGCTGTCGAAGGCGCCGGGATTCGATCCGCTGCTGCAGGCGTTCGGCGGCGTGATGATGCAAACCGGCCGCCCTGACGATCCGCCGACATTCTGCGCGCCTGCGATCAACGATAAGGCCACCGCGCAGTGGTGCGTGATCGGCGCGCTGGGCGCATTGCAACAGCGTCATGTCACCGGGAAGGGCTGCGTCATCGATACCTCGCTGCTGGACAGCGCGGCGTCGTGGGTGGATTCATCCCTCGCCACCTATCACGTCACGCAGGAACTCTCGCCGCGAACAGGAGCGGCGACGCCGACCATCGTGCCGTATCAGGCATTCGAGACCGCCGATCATCCGCTTGTCATCGCCGCCGGTTATGACCGGCTGTTTCACAAACTTGCCAATGTGCTTGGGTTTCCCGAGTGGTGCACCGATCCGCGATTTGCGAAGGGCCGGGACCGGTTTGTCCATCGCGACACGCTGATCGGACTGCTGAAGCCGGTGCTGCTGACAAAAAAGCGCGCCGAATGGCTGGCCGCCTTCGAGGCGGTAGGCGTGCCGTGCAGCCCGGTCAACACCATCGTGGAATTGGCGCAGACCGAACAGTTCCAGGCTTCCGATCTGATGCGCACATTGCCCGGTAGCGATTTGCCGGTGGTGGGCTTGCCGATTTCCTTCGACGGCCAGCGCCCGCATCCGCATTCCGGAGCGCCCCGGCTTGGACAGCACAACGGCGAGTTGCTGGGTTAGTTGGACCGCAGGACACGATCCCGCCGCTCGAAGTTAATGCACTTGCATG
>JAGVII010000181.1 GCA_020056155.1 Afipia sp. | reverse complement strand
TTTGAGGCCGACGACAATGCCCAGTGGCGGCGCGTGCCCGACAGCGCCGATCCGCTGCTGCTGACGCGGCAGTAGATTGCGCGCCGATATTTCTTCAGTGCCGCAAGTTCGTCATGTCTTGCCACCAGGGACGGGGGATCGGGCGGTCAGTGTTTCCAGTTTTTCAGTATCACGTTGTATCGCGCTGCTTCATGGACAGTCAGCTTTGATCACTTTCGGCGCTTGAAACCAGGTCCGCTTTGCGCTGCCGGTATCCGGCCCGCTGCAATACGTCGTCGGGCAAAAACTTGATATGCTCCTTGATGCAGAGTTCTGCCTTTTGCGTTCGCGATTCGATGAATGCATTGAACCATTGGCGAAACAGCGTGCCGAGCGTCAAACGAGTCCTTCCAGCGGCTCCCGCCGCGGGGGCAAAGGCTTCGGTGTGTTGCGTGCTACTCATGCTTGGCTTCCTTCTGCCAGGGCATCGCTCTCACGCTGCCGGAACGCGCCGCTCTGCTTGAGCGTGCTCCGAGACACTGGCAACCTAGACCCCGCGGTTTTCGCCCGCAGTCCTCATTTGGGGATTGCCGACATCACAATCCGATCGAGGAAACCGCATAGAGTCCCGCAGGGAGGGGTCATCCGAAGTCAAAACCGCTGTATACAGGGATTGAGCCAGACCATGATCAACTGCGGGCCTTTTGGGGCTCGACATTGCGGGGGTGGTTGGATTGATGAACAATTCTCGTGAATTGCTAGCGGTTATGGACCGTCTCTATGACGCGGCTACGGACCTTGACAAGTGGCCGACCTTTCTCGAGCGCGCGACCGCATTATTTGGCGCGCGGGGCGCGCAGGTAGGGCATACCGACCTCGTCAACAGCCGGCTGTCGTTCAGTGTCGTGCACGGCTACGACTGGAGCGTCGAGCATATGCAGCGCTACGAAAGCTTGATGAGCGAGGATCCGCGTCTTCCCTTCTTCAGCGCCAATCCATTCAAGCCGGTGCACTGCCGCATGGCGATCTCCGACGAGCAGCTGCATGCATCGCGAGTTTATCAGGAGGTTCTATCGGTTGGCGGCGTCGAGTATTCGCTGGGCGTCAATCTGGTAGAGGATGCTCGCACGCTTACGTATTTTCTCGTGCTGCGTGATCGCACCCAGCCTCCATTCACCGATCTCGATTGCGATTTGATGGCTGGCCTGATTCCACATATCAGCCGCGCACTCAAGTTGCAGCGCGACCTCGGAATGATCGAATTCGGAAGGAACGTTGCGTTCGATACACTGGACAGTATGGCGCTCGGGATTATCATCATTGATGCCGATGCACGAATACAGTTTTTCAATCGAGCCGCACGCGAGATCGCCGATGCCGGTGACGGGCTGCGTTTTGTTGGACAGCGGCTGATAATCGATGGGGGTGACGGCAACAGAATTCAGACGCGGGCTCAGCGACTCATCCGGTCTGCCCTGTCGGGCTCGCCGCTGCCCGGTGAGGCCTTTCAGATCGCACGTCCATCAGGCGCCGAGCCCTATCCGGCGCTGGTCTCGGTGATCGGGGGAGGTCAGCTCCGCTTCGGAGGGGGCATGCTCAACGAGCCTTTTGCCATCGTTTATGTTCGCGATCCGGACCGGCCGGATGAGACACGGGCGGAAGTCCTCCAGCGCCTTTACGGGCTGACCCCAAGCCAGGCGCGACTTGCGGAGGTTCTGGCGACCGGCCGAGAGCTCAAGGAGGCAGCAAGGATGCTCGGCATCACGTTGGTCAGCGCGCGTCAGTATCTCAAGCTTATCCTTCAGAAGACGGGGACTCACCGGCAAGCCGAACTCGTCCGAAAGGTTCTTCTCGTGCCGCCGGCGCCCAAGTGGCGGGATAGTGCCGCGTTGCCGGGCAGAATCGGCATCGAACGCGGAGTCACCTGATCGGTTGCTCTCCGGGGCGTATGCGTCGCAGGTAACGAATAGGATCTGCAACATCGGCATCAGAGAAGCGAAAGGCGCGGATGTTCAAATCAACTTGAGCCCTTTCAGGCTGGC
>JAGVII010000195.1 GCA_020056155.1 Afipia sp. | reverse complement strand
GACGGCGTCAGCGTCCACGGCCGGTCGACGATCAGGCTGAGCGGCGTCAGCATGATCGCGCCGCAGATCATCGATCCGGCGGCCGGCACCATCGCATCCAGCCCGTTAAAATTGCGCCCGAACAGCGCGGCAGCGCCGAACGTGACGGCGGACAGAACCAGCGCCAGCTGCGCGATCACATCCTGCCCGAGCCCGTTGAATGCGTCGACGCCCACGACCAGACAAATCCCGGCCAGACCCGCGGCAACGCCGAACCCCTGGCGCGGCGTCGGACGCTCATGACGGACGAACAGCAGCGCCAGCAGAAACGCGAATATCGGCGCATTCGAGCCCAGGATGGTGGCAAGGCCCGCGCCGACATGGCGTTCCGCATACGCGATCAGCGTGAACGGGATCACGCTATTGAGGCAGGCCTGGATCATGAACCGCTTCCATACCGCAGGATCGCGCGGCATGGCGATGCCGCGCAGCCACATGATCGTCAGCAGAATTGTCCCTGCAATGAATGTACGCGCGGCGATCAGGGTGAACGGCGGAATGGTCTCCACCCCGATCTTGATCAGGGTGTAAGCCGCGCCCCACAGCGTCGCCAGCAGCAACAGCAATGCAATATTGATCGCGGTGCGCGCCGGAGGCGTTTCGATTGCAAGAGTCATGTCGACTTCACCTCGCCCCGCTTGCGGGGAGAGGTCGGATTGCGAAGTAATCCGGGTGAGGGGCATTTCAAGCTTCGTGTCATCGTCATTTCGCCCCTCATCCCAACCCTCTCCCCGTCAACGGGGAAAGGGAGCGCTTTTCGCTCGCGGCCAGATACTTCCTCATTTCGGGCATTCATTGTTTCGACGCGGGTCGAAGTTTATCCGCCGCGCAGCAAATTGGAGTATTGCTCCGGCACCTCGATCTCGAAACCGAGGATCGCCGCCGACAGCGCCTTGCCGTAGTTGTCGAGGCTGAGGCTGCGCGACACGCCGCCGCCGAGCGCGCCCTCCGCCACGAAATTCAGCGCCGCCAGATTGTCGGCCTCATAACGGGCGACCTCGCCTTTGATCGCGCCGCGATAGTACGCCTTGAACCGCGCGGCGGTCAGTTGCTGCTTCAGCAAGGGATAGAATTCGTCGCGATAGGCGATCACCGCGATGTTCGAGGTGTTGCCCTTGTCGCCGGAGCGCACATGCGCAACGCGCTCGAGTTTGACCTGCATGGTCTTCTGCATGGCGTCAGCTTTCATACCAGGTGATGACGGGGGCGACCTTCTCGCGCGGCACCAGGGTCGACCACACGCCGATGATCTCGCGGGCGCGATCTTGATGCGGTACGCGCTTGCCGGTCATGCCGACACCCGACACCGCCATGCCGTCGATCTCGCGGCCGACCTTCAGGGCCTCGTCGCGGGTTTTGCAACGCGCCGCGACCCGCACTGCGACCTCATAAGGCTCAGGCGCATCCGGCGGGGTCGCTTCGCCGTGAATGGCATTGAGCCCGAGAAAATCGATGCGCAGGTCGTCCGCCTTGAGACCGACGATGCGAAAGCGCTCTTCCAGAATCTGTTTCGCGAGTTGCGCGCGGCGCAGCGCGCCGGGACCGGCATAGAAGAACATGTCCTCGCCGATAAAGCCCTCCATGCAGCCCATCGACACTTTCAGCGTCGGCGTGCGCGGCTTGCCACCGATATTGCCGACGCGCATGCGGTCCGGCCCGATCTGTTCCAAGGCGGCCGTGGTGAAATCCACCACCACGTCCGGGGTGATGTAGTTGGCCGGATCGTGCACCTCGTAGAGCATCTGCTCTTTCACCGTCATGGCGTTGATCGCGCCGCCGGTGCCCGCGACTTTCGCGATTACGGCAGTGCCGTCGCTCTCCACCTCGGCAATGGGAAAGGCCAGATCCCACGGGTTCGGCACGTCCTTGAAGCCAGGATCGGCGAAATACCCGCCGGTGACCTGCGCGCCGCATTCCAGGAGATGCCCGAGACCGCTGCCCGCGCCGAGCCTCATGAAATCATCCGCGCGCCAGCCGAATTCGTGCATCATCGGCGCGAGAAACAATGACGGGTCCGCGACGCGGCCGGTGATCACGATGTCCGCGCCCTGACGCAAGGCCTCGACGATGGGCTCCGCCCCCAGATAGGCCTCCGCCGAAATGATCTCGGGTGCAATCGAGGAGACCGGCGCTCCGTTCTCCAGAATGGTGCCGCCGAGCGTGGCGATGCGGTCGGTGATCAGGCTGCCGGAGACGGCGGCGACTTTCTTTCCCTTAGCGCCATGGTCGCGCAGCAGTTCGGCGATTCGCTGTGCCGCGCCGTCCGGATTGATCCAGCCCTGATTGCTGATGATCCTGGTGCCGCGCGCAAGACAACCCGGCAGCACCGCCTTCATGCGGTCATCGAGATAGGTATCGTATCCGGGAAACGATGGATCGCGCCGCTTGCGCACCTGCGCCGCCGACACGGTTGCTTCCGCCATGGTCTCGAAGCAGAGATAATCGAGATTCCCTTGCTCGGCGTTGAGTTTCGCCGGCTCGATGCGGTCACCCCACCATGCCGATCCCGCACCTATCCGCAATGTCGACAAAAATTGATCCTTCCCCGCAGTTTCATTTGCCTTTCGGCTTGCCTTGAACGGTAAACCGAAGAACACTTTGGCCATGAAACTAGTGCTGTTCGCTTCCCTTGTCGCCCTCACTCTGACGCATACGCCTGTGCGCGCAGGGCAGTTGCCGCCTTCCCCGTTCACCACGACGCTGTCGAACCACACCCCGCTGGTGTTCGGCATGAGCGTGGAGGATGCGGCCGAGGCGCTCGGACAGCCGCTGAGCTATGTGAGCGGGCGGCCCGGCAATGAAATCTTTCTCGTGATCCGCAATGTCGGCGCGCGATGGTCGTTCCGTGACGATCCGCTGTATCTGCAGTTCCGCGGCGGCCGCCTCACCGGCTGGAAGGCCGACTGGAGCCGCAACTGGATGTGGCGCTAGAACGACGCGCCAGGATTTCGAAATGACAACGGAGCCCGTAGCGG
>JAGVII010000779.1 GCA_020056155.1 Afipia sp. | reverse complement strand
TTCGGCATAGCCGGCGCGGAACTGGCGCGGCGGCAGCGTGTCGAGCACCGCCGTGTCCGCGACCACCAGCACCGGCTGGTGAAACGCGCCGACGAGATTCTTGCCGTGCGGCGAATTGATTCCGGTCTTGCCGCCCACCGATGAATCCACCTGCGCGAGCAGCGATGTCGGCACCTGCACGAAATCGACGCCGCGCCGGACAATCGACGCCGCGAACCCCGCGAGATCGCCGATCACACCGCCGCCGAGCGCGATCACCAGATCGTTGCGCTCGATCTTCGCCGCGATCAGCGCCTCGGACACCTCCTGCAGCACCGCGTAGCTCTTCGACGCCTCACCTTCGCCGACGACGATGCGAGAGGAGGCAATGCCCGCGTCCGCGAGCGCGGTCTCGGTCGCGGCCAGCCAGTGCCTGGCAACGGAATGGTCGGTCACGATGGCCACGCGCGCGCCGGGCCGCAGCCTGGCGATGCGGTGGCCGAGCGACGGCAGCACATCGCGGCCGATGACGATGTCATAGGCGCGATCGCCGAGGGCGACGCCGACGGTCACCGGATTTGTCGTCTTGATGGGAGCGGTCATTGTTTTTCGCTTGAGGAAGAGGACGCTGCGCTGCCGGACAGCAAGTATGCGGAAAGCGCGTCGATGCATTCATCGACGACCTTCTCGTGCGGCACGTCACGCGACGCCACCGCCAGATCGGCGAGTTGATAGAACGGACTGCGTTCGCCGATCAGACGCGCGATGGTCGCGGCCGGATCGGCGGTCTGCAACAGCGGCCGGTCGGCGCGGCGCTTGACCCGTTTCAGGATCACGTCGCCGTCCGCCTGCAGCCAGAGCGAAACCGCCTTGTCGCGAATCCGGTTGCGGGTGTCCTCGCGCATGAACGCGCCGCCGCCGGTCGCGATCACGCAGGGGCCGCCGTCCAGCAGGCGGGCGATCACGCGCGCCTCGCCGTCGCGAAAATACGGTTCGCCGTGCTGCGCGAAGATTTCGCTGACGGTCATGCCCGCGTGCGCGATTTCGATTTCATGATCGGCATCGAGAAACGGCATGTGAAGCCGCGCGCCGAGACGCCGTCCGATGGTCGACTTGCCCGATCCCATCATGCCGACAAGCACGATCGGACGGCCACGCAAGCCGGCGACAATGTCGGCCTCCTGGCTTGTGCCGTCGTGATGTCTGGCCGCGGTCTCTGTCATCTCTGGCTCGGTTGGGGCCGCGAATGCGGCCAGGACGCTAAGATGTCACCTATACTACTCCTGCCGTTACCGCCGCTAGAGCGAACCTCTCGCCACCGGAGACTCTTGCTGAAACGGCGCGAACATGTTGGTAGTTTAGGCGGACCGAACCGCGGTGTTCCGGCGGTTGGCACACTTCGGCGCCCGCGTTCAAAGGTAATTTCGAGGCTGGTGATCCGGTTCTGACATTCGTACCATATCCTTCGCAGGCACTTCACGAATGTCAGAACCCAAGGACCGCCAGAATCATGGTTTGCGAGTGTCCTTTCGCATCCGACGTTTGCCGGGGACGCGCTGCAAGATGAACCAAACGTCGGATACGGGACACTCGTAGATGCCCAGCCTGTTTCGCTTTCTGACGGTCGTCGCCGTGATCGGCGGGCTGATCTATGGCGGCCTCTTCGCACTCGCCAATTTCGTCAATCCGACGCCGCGCGAGATGACGGTCAGCGTTCCGCCCGACAAATTTCTCAAGCGATAGGCGGCTGGCGGATCATGGCGTCCGACACATCCTCCGACACCCGGCTGACCGCGCTGTTTCTCGACATGCTCGCGGCCGAACAGGGTGCCGGCGTCAACACGCTCGATGCCTATCGCGGCGATCTCGACGACCTGTCCGGCTTCCTCGCCCGGCACAAATCCACCTTCCAGACCGCGGACACCCAGTTGCTGCGCGATTATCTCGGCGATCTCGATACCCGCGGATTCAAATCGTCGAGCGTCGCGCGCAAACTGTCATCGACGCGGCATCTGTTTCGTTTTCTCCTGAGCGAGCGCGTGCGCGCGGACGATCCCGCCGCGATCCTCTCCGGCCCGAAACGCGGGCGCGCGCTGCCGAAAGTCCTGTCCATCGCCGACGTCGATCGTCTCCTGACGCAGGCTAAGGCGCTGTCTGTTGCGCCGGAGCAGTCGCCGCTGCAAAGGCTGCGCGCGCTGCGGCTCTCATGCCTGCTTGAAATTCTCTACGCGACGGGACTGCGCGTTTCCGAACTGGTCGCGCTGCCGCTGTCCGCCGCGCGGCGCGACGCCCGCATGATCGTGGTGCGCGGCAAGGGCAACAAGGAGCGCCTCGTCCCGCTCAACGAAACATCGAAGCAGGCGATGGCGGACTATCTCGCCGCGCTGGAAGCGACGCACCGCGAACAAAAGAAATCGTCCGCGGCCTCGAAGTGGCTTTTTCCGTCATCGGGCGAGAGCGGCCATCTGACGCGGCAGCATTTCGCGCGCGACCTCAAGGAGCTTGCAGCGACCGCCGGCATCGCGCCGCGCCTCGTCAGTCCGCATGTGCTGCGCCACGCCTTTGCGAGTCACCTGCTGCATAACGGGGCGGACTTGCGAATCGTCCAGACGCTGCTCGGCCATACCGACATTTCCACGACGCAGATCTACACCCATATCGTCGAAGAGCGATTGAAGAGCCTGGTGCGCGATCTGCATCCGCTGGCCGACAAATGACCCGTGAAAAACCCAGCAATATCGGCACTTTCCATCGCAACGCTTGACTTGGGACCGCTTCTTGACTTGAAAGGCCCCAAGAAAGACCCCAAGGAAGACTTCAATACGCGATCGAGACCGACCGAACGATCAGTTCGGGCGCCCTTCGCCCAAGTACACCCGCCCCCATATTTGTCACATGCCGGACCCGATGCGCAGTTATCTGGATTTTGAAAAGCCTGTCGCCGAACTCGACTCCAAGGTGGACGAGTTGCGTGCGCTTGCCGCCAGCGGCAGCGACATCAGCGAAGAAGTGTCGCGCATCGAAGAGAAGGCGGCACAGGCGCTCACCGATCTCTACGCCGATCTGACGCCCTGGCAGAAAACCCAGGTCGCGCGTCATCCGCTGCGGCCGCATTGCGTGGATTAC
>JAGVII010000550.1 GCA_020056155.1 Afipia sp. | reverse complement strand
GACACAGGCCATCACCAGCAGAACCGTGACCAGGGCCGTTCGCCCCCCGAATGCCATCAATGACCCGAGACAAAATGTAATGAGTGCCGTGCGAAGCACGATGCCGGAGCAAAGCGCCGGGCGAAGAAGCAGCGCGAGAATGTATCCGCCCACAAGGCCCGACGCGGTCAGCGGATGCCCGAGCAGCGCCGAGGAACGCCATTCCCCAACCACCAGCACGTTGCCGAGGGTCAGGGGGATCAACCGGTGGCCGGAAAAGTATTCGTAATAGCCGAGGCAGACATTGAGCAGGATGGTGAGATGCGTCGCCCAGATCAGCGGCTTCCGCTGCGCCGGCGACAGACGCCAGATGACGAGGCACAACACAACGGGAAGCAGGAAGGTGTCGATGATGACGGTGAACGGGCGATTCAGGACGAACATCTGAACCAGCAGGAACGACCAGCACACGAGATAAAGCAGAATGAGCTTCGACCTTGAGAACATCCGGTCGACCTCGCCGACCGGGTCGCCGTGACGCAACAACAGAAGTCCGAACGCGAGAAATGTCAGGCCGGTTGCCGGGTGAAATTTCTCGTAGAAGGCGCCACCGGCGGTCAGGTAGTGAATCTTCCAGTTGGTCAGTATCGCCGATGACAGCGTGAACGTCGCGGTTACCGCAAGCAGCATCACCAGGACGATCATGCGGTCCGCGACCCGGCCGGCCATCGCGGTGTCGCCGCCCGGTGTGGACGGTGACCGCGGAAAGCCGGTCCGGACTGCGGCCCCGCCGCGATACGGCGGGTACGGGCCGTTCACCGGAATCGCGGTTGCGATTCGCGACATCGGTTCGCGCGCCTTCATTCCGCAGGTCCGGGCTTCAGCGCGACGCTGCCGTACGGCTTGAGATATGCCGAACTGCGATAATAATCGTAGAACCGCAGCCGGCTGAGATCGACCCGCGTCAACACCGTGCCCAGAATCTTGTCATAGACGGGGGACAGCAAATTGACGGTGTGCGAGATGACCTCCTGGGGAGTCTGATCCCATCCCATGGCCAGAATGATGCGGTCGGAAATTTCGGCCAGCGCGCGGCCATCCACCAGCGGCACCAGCGGCGGGGAATCGATGATGATGAGTTCATAGTGCTGACGCAGATGATCGAGAATGTCGACGATCCGCTCGGAGAACATCAACTCGGTGATGACGTCGACGTCCTTCACAGCCGGTGACGGCAGGATCGAGAGACCGGAGCTTCGGTCCAGCAGGATGGCCCGATCAAGCGAGACCTCTCCCGTCGCGACCTCCATCAGTCCCGCGTCGGCGTGCGGCGCGAGTGCGCGCGTCAATTGCGGATTGCGCAGATCGCCGTCGATCAGAAGGGTCTTGATGCCGAGTGTCGCCAGCGACAGGGCGAGGTTGGCGGCGAGCGTGGTCTTGCCCTCGTTATCGAGCGCCGATGTCACCAGCACGACTTTCAGCGGCTGGATTCGCATGGTGCGCTGAATCGCGAGGCGAACGGCGCGGATCGCCTCCGCGAAAAAGGTGCCGGGCTCTTCGATGGCGTAGCGCATCAAGGGCGGCTGCAGCGCGGCCGGCAGCAGCCGCACCGTCCGCGGATCGTAGCGGCCGAGTTCGTCCCTTCCGCGTTTTGCGCGGGCGGCGAGTTCGCGCGTGCCGATCAGCGGAACCGCGGCGAGCGCCGGCACACCGGAAACCGACTCCGCCTGCTCCAGCGTCTTGATGCGGCGGTCGAGGTAATCGGCAAGGAACGCGATAATGCATCCGCTGCCGATGCCGATCATCAGGGCGAGGCCGAGGATCAGCATGGTCTTGGGCGAAGAGGGCCTGATCGGAATGCTCGCCCGCGTCACCACACGGGAGTCGGGCATTTCGAGACTTTCCTGCGCCGATGTCTCCTTGTAGCGGGCCAGATAGGATTCATAGAGCGTGCGGTTGGCTTCGGCCTCGCGCTGCAATTCGTGAAGCCGGACCAGAGCCTGACCGGAAGAACTCGACACGCCCTGAACCTGATCGAGGCTCTGCTGCAGCGAGGCCTCGCGGGATCTGGCGACGTCGTAATCATGCTGCGTGCTGTCGAGAATGCGGCGGATTTCCTCGTTGATAAGGCGCTGGGTGTCCTTCAACTGCGCCCGGACATTGGCGACGAGGGGGTGGCGCGCGCCGTATTTGCTCGAAAGGTCGGCTTCGTTCTTTGCGATATCGGCATACTGCGTCCGCAGCTTGGTGATCATCTCCGAGGTGATGGCGGCGTTGATACCGCCGGGATCGCTGCCGGATCTGGCAAGCTGCTGCACCTGATCGTATTTCGCGCGCGCCTCGGCGGTTTGCGCACGGGCGGCGATCAGCTTGTTGTTGAGATCCGTAATCTGCTGATCGTTCACCGTGACGCCTTGCGCCACGGAGAGATTGTTGGCGGCGCGGAAATCCTCGACGGCCTGTTCCGATGCGACGACCCGCGTTTTCAATCCTTCGATCTGGCTATTGAGCCAGCTCGCGGCGATTTTCGTTGCGTCGTACTTGGCGCGGACCTGTTCCTCGAAGTAGCTTTCGGCGATCGCATTGGCGATGGCGGCGGACTTTCGCGGCTGCTCGGAACTGACGCTGATGTCCACGAGGAAGGTGGTGCCTTGCCGGGTCACCTTCATCCGTTTGCGCAGAATCTCGACCGATCTTGCCTTCGCGGCATCCTCCGGGTCTGCGCCGGACGCAGGGCCGCCGCTGCTGAACAATCGCCTGACAGGGTCCAGCAAGCCCGGCTTCGGCGTGAATTCAGGATCGGTGGTCAGCTTAAGCTTGTCCACCACGCGCTGCACGATCGCAACGGACTGGATCAGCAACGCCTGGCTTTCGATGGTGGCGTCGTCGGTGCCGAAATTCGACAGAACCGTCTGGCTCGTGTCCACCACGTTGGCGCGGCGAGGGTCCACAAGAACGGTGGACGTTGCCGTATACAGAGTGCTGACGGAGGCGAGATACATCAGCGCAAGCACAATCAAGGCCAGCGGCGCAGCCGCAACCATCTTCCAGCGCCGGCGCAGGATGCGCGCCATCTCGCGCAGATCGACGGTGGGTTGCTGCCATCGTCCCGTTGCAGCGCCGGCAGGCTCATCGAGGGCCTGAAGCTCGGTGTCAGAACTGCGCTGTAACATTGATTCCTACCTGATGTTTGTCGAAGCTGAAGGCGGGAATATCGCTGTTACGGTCGGTATATCGATGGAAGACGGAAATTGAGCCGTATCGATTCATCAAGTATTTGATCCGCGCATCGGACGTTGTGACCCTGTCCTTGCGCTGCTGTCCGAAAAAGCTGTCGTTTTCGTAGCCGCCCGCAAGCGACACGATCACGTTGCGCCGCAATTCGTAATCGACACCGACCTGGAACGCATTCGCGAGCACGCCGGTTGAACTGGTGTCCGATGTCTGCGTGACGATCTGTTCCGCCTTGAAGTGGACGTCGAGCATGCGGGTCGGCCGCCAGGTCAGCATCGCGCGGTAGGCGGGGCCTTCGATGGTGCCAATGGATGCCGCATCGAAGCGCTGCCGGACGTAACCCGCGCCGAACTCGCCACTGAGAAGATTGGTGAAGCCGATCGTGAAGCCGGACAGAGCCCGGTATCCCTGCGAGTCGAGCGTTTGAGCAGGCGTTCCGCGGATGCTGCGTTGATTGCCCTCGACGCCGGCGAACCATCCCAGAACGGGCGAGAACGCATAGTCGACGCGGCCGTGAAGCGAATAGATCTGACCGTCGCGGCCGTCCTGATTGATAATCGAGCCGTCCTGCGCCCGCGTTTGTCCGAAATCATAGGAATCGACGCGCATGCCGACCGATGTGGTGAAGCGATTGAACTCCTTGCGGACGGTCATATCGCCGGAGAACAGATCGTAAGGCGTCGGCGAAATGGCGTTCACCGGTGAACTGAGCGTTCCAACGCCCTCGTTGAGATGTGCGATCTGGAAATTGGCAAGAACCGCAAGGTCGTGCGCGATGTCGAACCAGCCGTTGCCCCTCAGGCGGGCATTGGTCTGATTGAGACTGGAGTTCTCTTTATATACGGTCGACTGGGCGTCCAGCTTCAGGTCGAGACCGTGCCGTTCCCATAGCGTGTGGGCGCGCAGGGATGGTTCGAACACCGCCGCGATATCCGCGCGCTTCGTGGTGTTCGAGGAGAACACATTGCTGTCGTAGAGGGCGCCGGACATCAGCTTGGGGCTGAACATCCAGGAACCTGCCCGGATTCCGACTGGTTCGTATCCCGGCTGCTGTCGTTTCCTCACCGGCATATCCTCGGGTTGGATCTCGTTGCGGGTCTCCGGATCCGTGAAATCGGGCAACGTTGACGGCTCAAAGATCCGTTGCGCATTCCAGGGTGCAGAAAGCTGTTCAGTGGTCGACGGTATCACCTGTGCATTCGATGGCGCCGCGAGACCAAGCATGAGAACGGTCGCAGGCAACTGTGCCTTTCCCAGCCTTGCAAACTTCGATCCACGCCGCGGCAGTGGCGCGGCCGCCGGTTCGCGGTTTTCGATTTCCTCCAACACCATCAACGCAACAGCACTCTTCATCGCTTGTCCCGTAAGGGAGGATCACACGCCCGGCGAAGGCCGCCGGTGCTCGACATCCTGGAGCAGCCCAGAAAATCATCGTGTCTTCGCCCAAAGAAACGTCATGGTGGAATCGGTTCGCGCCCTCGATAACGTCACGGACTTTCTCCGGCACGTAAGAAACGCGTTCTGCGCATCTCAACGCGAAACATCGGACATCGTTCTGCGATGCGGAAAAATTTGCATTGCAAAGAGACCGCACTATGGCGATGCGCATTTTGAACGACACAGCAAAACCATTTTGCGGATCGTCGTGATGTGGAACTTCAAAATATGAAAACGGGATGACGCATCAGAAGAAGCGTTCCGGGACGCGGATGTTGTCGCCGGGATAAATCAGCACGGGCGCGTCCAGCGGATAGATCTCTTCGCCGGCGCCACCCGCTCGCCGCAAGTACACCTTGTTCTCATTGGCGCGATAGGTGAAACCGCCCGCGCTTGCGATCGCATCGAGGACGGTCATGCCAACGCGATACGGATATTCTCCGCTCTTCTTGACTTCACCAAGAATGTAGAACGGCCGATAGAGCGCGATCTCGACGTTGACGCGCGGATCGCGGACGATTCCCTTGGATAATGCAGCGGTTATCGAGCGTTCCAGCTGGTGAGTGGTCGATCCGGCTGCCTTGATGCGGCCTGCAAGCGGAATTGAAACATAGCCGCCGCTATCGACCTCATATTCGCCTGCAACGTCGGGCTCGCCGTAAACCTTGACGCGAACCTTGTCGGTCGGCCCGAGTATGTATGCTCCGGATCTGGAAGACGACGTTTGCTTTTGTTGGGCGGCGGCGGCAGCGTGCGTGTCGATGAAGATGCTGACGCTGCAGTTCGCCACAATGACGGCAAGAAGCAGGCGCGCAACGCGCGTGAATAGTTTCGGCATGACTCAACCCCACTCGGCACATGATTTGCACGCATCGATTGGATCGAACGGGATCCATAAAGCGATCCGAGTGATAGTCGAGAAAAAAACGGCGAAAGAATGTGATGCCGTGCTTTGTGTCGCTGGATTGTTCTCGCGATCAATTGTGGCAAGCGCGACCAGTGACCGGCTGCTTGTGCGCGTCCGCTGTGCAAGGTGCCGAGTTCTAAAGCACCAGAACGCTCGCGCCTTCGATGGCGATGCACGTCAGGACTCCCGTTCGCCACGCACCGGTGTCGATGTTGATGCGGTTCTGCCGGATATCGGGATGATCGACCGGAGTGTGACCGTGCACGATCACCTTGCCATGATTGATCTCCGAGTTCAGGAACTCGTCCCGAATCCAGTACAGATCCTCCGGATCTTGCAGGTCCATAGGAACACCGGGCTTGATTCCGGCGTGAACGAACAGAAAATCTCCACAGACGAAACTGTTGCGGAGACATTGCAGGAACAATTCGTGTTCGCGAGAAAAGACTTTCATCAGAGATCGTTGAATCGCGGCCGGTGATTCCATTTCGGATCGTGATCGTGGAGCAATGCCGTACGACGCAAGCGTCTGAAGACCGCCGAGCTTTGACCAATGATAAAGAGCATCCGCGTCTTTGTGGAGGAATGCCTCGAATATGGCCTCATGGTTGCCGCGCAGGCAAATGGCTTGCCTGCGCACAAGGCGGACTGCGAGGAGATCGAGCACACCTCTCGAATCCGGCCCGCGATCGATATAGTCGCCGAGATAAATTTCGATGACGTGCTCAACAGGCCGGCGGCGGACATCGTCGTCGATGCGCGCGATAGTCTCCGCCAGCAGATCCGAGCGTCCATGAATATCGCCCACGGCGTAGATGCGCGTGTTCGGAGGCGCGGCGGCGTCGATCGCTCGCGAATCATGGTGGGCGGTGCCGGATCGCATCGTCAGGAAGTTTGGTCTTGAACGGTTCCGCCGTCAAACGGATGAACCGGCGATGACAGAGGCCTGCGGGAGGAACTCAAAAGAAAATCAGCCGGATAGCCAGTATAATGAGCGTCCAGGCCGCGACGTTGGCGAGAATGATCCAGTTTCTCAGCCGGCGATTGGGCTTTACAGGCGGCGTCAGCGAGGCCGCATTCATTTGGTCAGCGATCATCGCCGGTTCCGCTGAAGGCGCAGACGACGCATGTGAGTCGCCGCTCGTTGTCGCGATCTTCCGTAGCTGGACAATCATCTTGCGGGCTCGCTGTGAGCTAAATTTATTTTCCCCGAGAGGAGCCTAGGGAATCTCTTTTAGTTTTTAGTGAACGGACTGCACAAAGTATCGGCGCGGCTGCCCGCGTACGACGCGGATGCGACAATGCGCCCGTTTGAGTCGATAAGCGACTCGCTTTTTGAATCTTGTCCACGTCGTTGAATGTGCATGGCAGTAGCGACGAAATTGCAGCGTAAGAAATCGGCATCGCACTCTAAGCGCTTCGCAGCGCGTTAAATTTTCGCGCCGCAAAATTTTTCCGGGCCTCATGCGCGAGTCGCGTGCGCGAATTTTTCGTTTTGCCGCCCCATTTCGTACAAAACTTTAGGAAAACGTCGAGCCGCTGAAGGTTGGCGTCTTCGTTATCCCATCGTGCTTCGCGCTTGCGAAGAATTCGAGTGGAGCGATGCCATCCCGGTGCACGCGCTGAGTTCCGGTAGATGTCCAGTTGAAAGCAAGAGCAAATGGCCGCGACAGTCACGACCCGTTTTGTTCAGGACAACTCGGCAACGCCATGGAAGGGGTCGCGGCTGATCTCGGTTCGCCCGGTCGAATATGCCAGCAGCAGTCCCTATCGCCGCCGCAATGCCCATCACTCGCGCGCCGCCGTGCGGATATCGCGCAGCGAGCCTGCGGTTGCGTTCAGCAAGCGGTTGTTCGACACGTCGGCGGCCGTGCTCGCGCTTCTGTTCTTCGCTCCGCTGTTCATTGCGATTGCAATTGCGATCAAGGCGACGTCGCGCGGGCCGGTCTTCTTCCGCCAGTATCGTTATGGATACCGCAATCACCTGTTCAAGATTTACAAATTCCGTTCGATGCATGTGAATCTTGGCGATGCTGCGGGAATCCAGCAGACCGTGCAGGGTGACGCCAGGGTGACCCGCGTCGGACAGATCCTGAGAAGCACCAGCCTCGATGAGCTTCCGCAGCTGATCAATGTGGTGAAGGGCGATATGTCGCTTGTCGGGCCGCGCCCTCATGTGCCGGGGATGCTCGCGGCCAATATGCCCTACGAGGATCTGGTTCCTTACTATTTCCAGCGTCATACCGCGCGGCCGGGGATCACCGGGCTGGCTCAGGTCAGCGGCTGCAGAGGCAGCACTGTCGAGCCGGATCTGGCGATCGCGCGGATCGATCATGATCTCGATTACATCGAGAAATGGTCGCTACGGATGGATATCACGATCATCGCGCGCACGGTGCGGCGGGAGTTCCTGTCCGGCAGCGGATACTGACGGCGTTATTCGGTCCGGAATCGGCCCGGCGACTTCGCATCCAACATTCACGTTCTCGGGGGCAACGATGACGCAGCGACAAAACCGTATCATTCCTGTGCTTCTTTCGGGCGGTACCGGCTCGCGGTTATGGCCGTTATCGCGGGAAACCTATCCCAAGCAGTTGCTCTCTCTTCTCGGTGAAAAGTCGCTGCTGCAACAGACCGCGCTGCGCGTGAGCGACCCTGCGATGTTCGGCGGGATGATGGTCGTCGCCAACGCCGAGCATCGTTTTGCCGTGGCGGAGCAACTGCGTGGGATTGGTGTTTCGAATCCGACCATCGTACTCGAGCCGTTCGGGCAGAACACCGCGCCGGCCGTCGCCCTTGCCGCGCTTGTCGCCCATGAATCCGACCCGGATGCGATCATTCTTGCCATGCCCGTGGATCATTGGGTCGGTGATGCGGCCGCGTTCCGCAAAGCGGTCGGCGTCGGCATGACTGCGGCGCAGGCAAACCAGTTCGTCCTGTTCGGCCTGAGCCCGACGTCGCCGGCAACCGGCTTCGGTTACATCCGCGCGAGCGGCGAACTCGCTGCCGCACCGGGCGTTCATCAGGTCGCTGGATTCGTGGAGAAGCCGGATCTGCCCGCCGCGGAGCGGCTTCTTGCCGCCGGCGATCATCTCTGGAACAGCGGAATCTTTCTGCTGCCGGTACGATTGCTCATTGAGGAGCTATCGCGGCTGGCGCCGGACATCCTCGCCGCCTGCCGGGCCGCGCTGGCGGGCGCGACTCGCGATCTCGATTTTCTGCGCCTCGATGAAGCGGCCTTCCGTGCCTGTCCGTCGGTGTCGCTCGACTACGCCGTGATGGAGAAGACGGATTTGGCTGCCGTGGTTCCGGCGGACTTCAACTGGAGCGATATCGGGAGCTGGTCGGCGCTGTGGGAGATGGGCGACAAGGACCGTTCCGGCAACGTGGCGATTGGCGATGTGGTCATGGAGGACGCCAGCGGATGTTACGTCCGCGGCGAGGGGCCTCTGGTAGCGGCGCTGGGCGTCGATGACCTGATTATCACGGCGACACCGGATGTCGTGCTCGTTGCGTCGAAGGATCGCGATCAGGACGTCGCCAAGCTCGT
>JAGVII010000596.1 GCA_020056155.1 Afipia sp. | reverse complement strand
TTGTCTTGAAGGCGCGGCAGAAATGAAAGCGTGACAGTCTCGAGTCAGAGGCAAGGGCCGCGAGAGATACATCCGCGTCACTGTCTGATCGCAAGCGCTCGATGGCCCGCGATAATACGGTTGGAGCGAGTCCGCCAAGCGCAGGTTGGTAGGCGGGCATCATGCCGGTGTGTGCGGACAACAATCGCGTAGCCAGAAGGTCGCTTAGTTGTTGCCTGAAGAGAGTGTCCAGCGTGTCATTGCCTTCCACAGCATCTGCCGCGCTTGTCAGCAGCCGCGATGTCACCAGATCGGGAAGCGCGGTCCGTTCAAGGAGATCTGGTGGCGTTGCAATGTTGGCTTCGAGAGCAACACGTGCAAGTGTTGCGTGTGGAAGATAGAGCTGAATGATATTCATGGGCTGGTAGATGTCCCATCGGGACGTTGAGCCGGCGGGAATGATGGTCACGGTGCCGTCACGTGCGGTGCCCGATGCAATCGAGTTGCCGTTGCGCCGCTCGATCCGTTGCACGGTGCCGACATACGTCATGATCACATGGTCGGTCATCGGTTCGACGGTCTCGTGAAACGCGTCATGGCTCCATTGGGCGACTGCGCCGCCTGACAGGTCAGATGCAATGTGAACCGGGGTGGTCTTGAGAACGCGCGACATCTCGCTCACCGGAGAGCGGAGGCTCGCGACTGATGTGCTATCACGCTCGTTTGTTTGTGAGCATGGCGAGGAACCGCCGCGGCCCGCCGCAATGAGCAAGCTGCCCTCGGGCGACGAGGCGGCGGTGTGGGAACGATGAATTCTGTCTGATCCAAAGCCCCCGTTGTTGCCGAGATACCGGTGCTGGGCGACTTCAAATGTCTCAATCGATTGGCGGCATGGCACGCAAACGAAATGCCGGCTGCCGCGCGCTCCCATGGCGAAGGTACAAGCCGGACAATTCATGGCGGTTTTCCTCGCGTGGCCGCACCCTTACGGCCATTGAAGACCGGCAGGCGCCTCGGTTGACGCGGGAAAACTGCGAGCTTTTTGAAAGCGCCGGTACTGTCCGTTGGAATAGCTCGCGCCTGCCAATGGTCAGGTTGACCTCAGTCCTAGTCGAGCAAGATGGTCTTTGAAGGCGTTATCGGATGGGTGATCGATGAAGGGAGAGATCGGTTTGCGCCCGCCACCGCAGAGCAATTGCCGCGATTTAAAAGAGCTTGCGGCGAAAGGATACGTGGTGACGGCCAAAAGTCCGGCGCTTCCATGGTTTGGCGCAATTGCCTATCATGGATTTCCATAGGATGCCGCCAAGCCCTGCCATGATAATTTTCATCGAAATCCCTAAGTTGTGGCGTCATGCCAAGCGAGGGGCCGATGCGGCGGGCTATCTCGCGCCGGGAGCCGTCGATGACACTTAGAGTGCCCTATATGGATCGCCTTGGCTTCGCGCTTGCGGGCTGCGGCATCGGGTTCGTTTTGGCGCCGCTGATCAATGTGCCGATTGGCCATATCACCATGATTGCCGCCTTGTTAACCGCTGTCGGCGTTGCGATGGCCGCCGCCGATCGCATGCGTGCGAAGAGGGCGACCAGCAAGGCGGAACAGGCCATGTGCATCATCGAGAGCATGCCAGCACTTGCATGGTATGCCGATGCGAACGGGAAGTTTCTGTATATGAGCCGCAGTCCCCGGGCATTCACGGGATTGTCCAAGGAAGACCTCGTTGCCACAGAGGACGATGAGTTCGGCTTTCGAAAGGTCGTTCATCCCGATGATCTTGATTGGCTTCTCGCAGTCTGGCGGCGCAGCCTCCGAACGGGCAGGGACTACCATTGCGAACATCGTATGTGGCGAGCCGGCGCATATCGCTGGTATCGGAGCGCTGGTCTGCCCAAGCGCGATCCCGCTGGCCGCATCGTCGGCTGGTACGGTACCACGATCGACATCGATGAACAGAAAGTAGCTGAAGCGGCGCTGCGCGAAAGCGAACGATCGTTACAGCAACTGATCGATGCTGTTCCAGTACTCGTATGGTGCCTGTCGCCGGAGGGTAATCCCACTTACTTCAACAAACAGATGGTTGAATTCGGCGGTGTCCTTATCGACGAGTTGGGCTCTTCTGAAGCGGAGCGCTTCGACGCGGTCGTCAAGACTATCATACATCCGGATGATGCTGTCGCGGTCAGAAGTGCAGTCGAGACCGCGGTCAGGATCGGCGAAGGTTTTTCATTGAAGCATCGTCTTCGCCGTTCGGATGGCATGTATCGTTGGGTCGACGCTCGCGCAGAGCCGATGCGCAATGCCCAAGGCGAAATCGTGCGATGGTACGGCGTGTGCCTTGATATCGATGCTCAGATGCATGCGGAGGATGCGTTACGACGGAGTGAGCAAGATCTTCAGCAACTCGTCGACGCCCTGCCAATCCACATCTGGAGCTGGACGCCGGCTGGCAAGCTCGCCTACGTCAACAAGCGCTCCCTGGAGGATCTCGGCCTCTCCGGAGCAAACTTCGAAGATACCGTAAAGGTGGCAGAAACACTGGTTCATCCTGAAGATGCACCGGAGGTGCTGCGCATCTCTGCCAACTGTCTCAAAACTGGCGACCCATTCATAATGCGATATCGCCGACGTTGGAAAGACGGCAGTTACCGCTGGTTGGAAGGGCGTTGCGAGCCTCTGCGCGGTCGAGATGGCAGGATCTTGCACTGGTATCAGGTTTCCATCGATATCGATGACCAAGTGCGGGCTGAGGAAGCGCTGCGGAACACGACGCGACAACTTCAGCAGATGATCGATGCAGTGCCCATTAACATCTTGAGCTTCGATGCCTCAGGCAAACTGACCTACGCGAGTAAACGATATGCGAATCAGGTCGGTTCGCCGCCGGCCCACGTCGAAACCTTTGAAGCGTTGGCCAGGCATCTGGCCCATCCTGAAGATCTTCCAGTGATGCTTAAGAGAGCATTGGACGGTTTTGCGACCGGGACGCCCTTCGTGAACCGATTCCGACGCCGCGATAAGGACGGTACTTATCCTTGGATCGAGGCTCGGGCACAACCGCTGCGTGATGCATCTGGTGTGATTGTGCAATGGTATATCATTTCAATCGACATCGAACGCGAGATCCGGACGCAGGAAGAGCTCCGTGAAAGAGAACGATTTGTGTGGCAACTCGTCGAAACGCTCCCGGCTATGATTGATTGTGCTTCTCCCAATGGTGAGCCGATCTACCGTAGCCAACGGCTGCGCCAGTTCCTTGGCTATGACCTGGAAGCCCTAGACGGTATGGGGAAGACCCGGTTGAACGGAACCCTCGACGCTGGTGTTCATCCCGAGGATGTTGAGGGTGTCAAAAAACGATACGCGCATTGCCTTGAAACCGGAGAGCCCTACGCTCGGCGGCACCGATTACGACGTTTCGATGGTGAATATCGCTGGGTTGAAACTCGTGCCGAGGCGATGCGAAATGCTGATGGCTCCATCGTGCAGTGGAATGTTATGTGTCTCGACATCGACGGCGAGGTTCGGGCGCAGGAAGAGTTGCGCTTTGCACAGGAGCGATTGGCGCGCGCAACTCAGGCGGCGAGCCTTGCCGAACTCTCGGCGTCGATCGCCCACGAGGTGAACCAGCCGTTGGCCGCCGTTGTTGCTAACTCGTATGCCTGCCAGCGTTGGCTTGTGGCAGAACCTCCAAATACCGAACGAGCCCATCGGACTGTGGAGCGTATCATCCGCGATGCCAACGCAGCCGCAGACGTGGTTAGTCGTATACGTGCCTTGTTCAAACACTCGATGGATTCTCGTGTTTCTGCTGCAATCGGCGGCATCATGGTCGAAGTTCGAGAGCTTATGGCAGAAGAGGCGATGCGCCGCTCTGTACGAATGAATATCGATGTAGATGACCTTCTGCCGCTTGTTGAAGTCGATCGGGTCCAGCTTCAGCAGGTGCTGATCAATCTTATAAGAAACGGCATGGAAGCAATGGACGCCATTGGGGGCGACAAGGCTCTGCAGGTGCGCGTGCGTCAGGTCGCGGACGTGGTGCAGATCGAGGTTAGTGACCGAGGTCGAGGCGTCGAGCATCCAGATCGGATTTTCGAGCCGTTCTTTACGACAAAGGAGAACGGGATGGGCATGGGACTCGCGATCTGCCGATCGATCATCGAGTCTCATGGAGGAAAGCTATGGGTTGAAACGAACGAATCGGATGGCACAACGTTCATCTTTACGTTGCCAATCCAAGCGAAAGAAGCAGCATGAGCGACGAAGATTATATTGTTTTTATCGTCGATGACGATGTGACAATTCGGGAGGCGCTTAGCGAGTTATTGGCGTCGTACGGAGTGACAACAATAGCGTTCGATTCCGCACGTGCTTACATGGACGTGGATAAATCAAGGCAGCCAGCCTGTCTCATTCTTGATGTCGAGTTGCCTGACATTAATGGTTTGGATCTGCAGAGTCAGATTGCGGATGGCGATCACCCCCCAATCGTGTTCATTACTGGACATGGTGATATTCCATCATCGGTGCGCGCAATCAGGGGCGGCGCTGTGGATTTTCTCACAAAGCCATTCAGTGATGCGGACCTCATGCGAGCGATCCGTGCGGCGGTGGCGCAAGATAGGCGAGCGCATGCGGAGCGGGCGGACCTCGATATTCTCAGACGCCGCTATAGCGAGCTGACGCCGCGCGAGCAAGAAGTGTTGCCCCTCGTGATCAGCGGGCTGCTCAACAAGCAGGCGGCCGCAGAACTCGGAATCAGTGAGGTGACGCTTCAGATTCACCGCAGAAACGTAATGCAGAAGATGGCGGCGGCATCATTGGCGGATCTAGTGCGCATTGCTGAGCGGTTGCAAATTCCGGTGACTCATTCGCGTCGGGCAGGGGAAGAATAAGCGTGAACAAAAAACCTGTTATCGCGGTGGTCGACGATGATCCGAGAGTTCTTGAGTCATTAGAGAATCTATTTGAATCGGCCGGCTATTCGGTTTTGACTTTTCAATCAGCCTTATCGTTGCTCGGCACTAGTTTATCAGAGTTCGACTGTCTGATCACCGATATAGGCATGCCAGGTATGGACGGATTTGAGTTGCTTGACATGGTAAAAAGGGCGCGGCCGAGACTTCCCGTGTTTCTCTTGACCGGTCGTCATGAGATCGGCGATCAGCACCGCGCGACCGGGAAGGATATTAGCGGCTTCTTCAAGAAGCCGTTTGGCGGTCAGGACTTGCTCGCAGCCATCGATCTTACATTGCGGAATGAGAATTTGGAGGGCGAAAATGATCAATGATCCGGTAGTACTCCGAATATCTGCATCTCAACGGCCGATACCTTCATCGGATCAGCCTGTCGTGATCATCGTGGATGATGATGCCGCGATTCGCGATGCCATACAGAACCTCATGTTGTCGGCCGGCATGGAATGTGTCGCGTTCGCGTCGACCGGCGAACTGCTTGCTACGAGGACGCTCGATCGACCAGGCTGCCTTATTCTCGATGTCCGCATGCCCGGATCTAGCGGCTTGGACTTGCAACGTCATCTTGTTGCAACTGGTAATTCAAAGCCGATCGTGTTCCTGACCGGGCATGGTGATATTCCTATGAGTGTCGAGGCTATGAAGGCCGGCGCCATCGATTTTCTGACAAAACCGGTGCGAGATCAGACGTTGCTGGATGCGGTGATCATAGGCATTAATCGCGATTTGGCGTATCGCATCAACGCGCTTGCTATCAGGAGTAGTGTCGAGCGCTTTGAGAAGCTGACGCCTCGCGAGCGGCAAGTTTTGCACGAAGTTGCGCGTGGGCGGGTCAACAAGCAGATAGCGTTCGATCTCGGCATCAGCGAAGTGACGGTAAAGCTTCACCGCGGCAATCTCATGCGGAAAATGCAAGCCGGTTCAATTGGTGAATTAATCCGAATCTGGGGGCTCCTGCCTGCTATAGCGCGCGAAACATGCGGGGAGTCTGTAAATCCGACGATAGGAACCGCTGAAGGTGCGCGGCATAGCGAAAATCAACATTTTGCTTCAAAATGATGTATTGCCCCGCACCTTTAGGCTAACTGTCTGTTTGGCAGCAAAAACGAACACCCAACCGATGCGATCCTCCGTCCAACTCGTGGCCCATACTCCGCCCCACACCGGTGCTGCGAGTTGGGGCGACTTTTGATGAAGTTTTGCCATCCGCTGCTATCAACCTAATTCTATAGTGGTGGGTACTTCCGAACAGAGACGAATGTCGCGGATTGCCCGACGAATCTCAATAGCGCTCGTCACCCCTATCCCAGAAGGTAGGTTGGCTTATTCGCAAAGTCAGTCTCGCTGATCTTCAGAACGATATCGGAATTGCACTGGGTTCGTCATGGTCGGAGCGTTCACACGCGACGTGCCGAAGCCGCACATATCGATCAGCACCCACTCGACGGAGAAGAACGAATTGCCGATCTCGCGTAGGAAGCGCGCTTCCTCGGATGACGAAGCCGAATCCAATGCCACCTAGAAGCAGGAAAATATCAAAGATGAAGCAGATGATTCGTACCACCCAGCAGGAATCCAATAAGAACTCGAGTAACACCCCTCAACAGATCCGACCGTTGTCCGACGAGTTGGTGCCATCACGCTATGCGCTGCGGGTCGGCGAGATTGAAGTGATGGTGATAAGCGATGGCGTGCTAACGCCGCCAGCCGAGTCAATGGCCACCAACGCTGACCCGGCCGTCCGGGCGGCCTGGCTGGACGACAGGTTCCTGTCGCGGGATGCGTTCGATTGGGCGCTGAACGAGGTCGTGGTGCGCAGGGGCGACCAAACCATCCTTATCGACAGCGGACTAGGAATGGAGTACCCGGACTTTCCGCGGGCCGGGCAGTTGGGCCTGCGACTGAAGAATGCCGGCATCGATCTCGGGGCGGTGACCGATGTGGTGCTAACTCACATGCATTTTGACCACGTTGGCGGATTGCTCGTCGGCGGGGTGAAGGAGCAGTTGCGCCCGGACCTGAGAATCCACGTGGCCGCCGCCGAGGTCAAGTTCTGGGCGTCGCCCGATTTTTCACGCACCGCCATGCCGCCGGCGCTCGCGGATCTGGCCCGGAGTGCGGCCAAGCGGTTTCTAAACGAATACCGCAACCAAATGCAGCCGTTCGAGGAGTACGCCAAGGTGGCGCCGGGCGTGGTCGTCACGCGCACGGGCGGTCATACCCCCGGGCACAGCGTGGTCCGCCTTGAGTCCAACGGCGATCGGCTGATGTTTGCAGGCGACGCGATATTCCCCGTCTCGTTCGATCACCCCGAATGGCACAACGGCTTCGAACACGATCCCGAGGAGGCGACCCGTATCCGTGTCCGGCTCATGCGGGAGTTGGCGGCGACCGGCTCATGGCTGGTGGCCACCCATATGCCGTTCCCGTCGATTGGACGGGTAGCGGTCGCCGGTGACCTCTATCGTTGGGTCCCGACTTGGTGGGATTACTGACCGCATTTCGAGCAGAGCCACAGGCGCGGCCCTGCTCAAATCAAAACCATAGGAGCTAAATGACCAAGCCTCGGCGTCACTACGACAGGACCTTTCAACCAACCCTTCTTCGCGACATAGGATTGATCTTTCTATTCAACCTTGTGGCTCTCCGTACACGCACTCTTGCGCCGCGGCAGCACTGCCGCTCCTCCGGAGAAAAGCTGCGGTTGTGGTGCCAACATATTCGGCAGCGAAGCGCGGTCGAGACGGACGCGATGCCCAACTGCAAGGACTTGCGAAGCTGATGTGGCCTAGCCTCGCCAAAAATGGAAAATTCAATGAAGCCGTGTTCCGGCGGAGTGCTATTCCCCTGGAGGGTCGGATAACGTGTCGATTATGGTTCACAATTACCGCCGACGGCTGGGCCCCACGGAAGGCGAGCCTGGATGCTCTTGAAGCACGCCTAGCGTCACAGCCTGCGATGCCGGCCCTGGAAGGTGACGCCAATGGAGCGCCACATCCGGATGCGAGCGCTTATGCAAAGAAGCTCACCGGCTGTACGCCCATCGTCAAATTCGAGGATAGCCCACGTTATGCAATATCTATGCTTGCGCGGCGACCCAAACTTCAATCGGTACTGAAATGGCTAAGTCGGCGTGATGAATTGGCGGCGAGGGCGGTAGGAAGACTTAACGCGACCGGTGATGGACTAGCAGAAGTAAGCATTTCTAGAACCCTCAGCTAGCGCACGGCAGGGTTCCGTAGCCGCTCGCTTAATTCGCGTAATGAGCGGTACAGGATGCGCGTAAATTGTGTTCCTAGCTGTATTTCGGTGCGACGACCCGCCCGTCGGTAATGTCGGTGGGCGGTGTGTTCGGATGCAACACTGTTCGGTTCTCACCGTGCAGCTCGGCTACATGTCGAGTTCTGCCGCCACTAATTTTAGCCGCTCGCGTAACCACCGATGTCCTGAATCCGTTGTGTGGCGCGGGTGCCAGTACATTGATTCATGGATGTCGGGCAATGAAAATGGACACTCCAATGTCCGAATATTTGTTGTTGCCGCAAGCCGTTTTGCGGCGCGTTCCAAAACTAAGCTTATCATTCGGGTGCCTTGGATCAGGAATGGTACCAGCAAGAAGCTTTCAACTGTGACATCAATGCGACGCACAATACCAGACTGTGCTAGGTGTTGATCAGCTAGATTGAGCTGGCGGTCCTGTCCAATCCCGTAAACCAGATGCGGAAGCCGCAAGAACTGATCCTTCGTCATCTGTACTTCCGGGACCTCTTGGTTATTTGCATCGACTGCGCAAAGCCATCGATCACTAAAGATCGGGACAGAGGGAAAGTCAGTTTCGCCAAATAGCTCGCTTGGTTCGATGACGATGTCGGCTTGGTCCGTTTGCAAAACACGGGCAGCATCTCGTGAGCGGGGCAATAGATGGACGGTTACATTTGGCGCTTCGTTCGCGACGACTCCAACAAATCTTGTCAGCAGAACCAGAGACGCGTAATCGGACGCCGAAATTGAGAAAGTACGTGCATCGACAGCTGGATCAAATCCGGGTTTTTGAAGCAATGTTTTCTCGATGCGGCTCAATGCATCTCGAATGGGAACGATCAAATCTTCAGCATTACGGGTCAACGCAAGCTCGCGCCCCACTCTAATGAGAAGAGGATCTCTAAAGACTTCTCTAAGCCTGGAGAGAGCAGCGCTCATTGCCGATTGGCTCAAGCCAATTCGCTGACCAGCACGGCTGACATTTCGTTCGCTCAATAAGGCGTCGAGAACCACAAGTAGATTGAGATCGACATTTCGTAGATTCATCAAAGCGCTCCGCATCCACGCAAAATTACCGACGCGCCCGCGGCTTGATTTGTGCTCGCGGCAGAAGGTCGCAGGTTCAAGGAAGAGACCTGAGTTTCATCGTTAGGATCAGAAGTTACAGCACCGTTCGGTGCATGATGCAGATATTTTTGATGTCCGCCTCCCGCCTAAAAAACTCTCAAATATCTATCGTCGCTCTACTGCGGGTCGCAGGAGTAATCTTTGCTCTATAATGGGTTTAGCGCAATGATACCGGCTGTTTTCGGAGCACCTATGCTTTCATCCGTGCAGGCCGAAAGATCAAGCTGATCAGCCGATCTCGAAAGGTCCTGGTTCAAAAAATGGCATGAAGTGCCCAGTTGTATTGCAGTTGCGAACATCGCGGTGACCATTGCGGACTTCCGACTAGCTTCCCTCACTGCGTACCGCATCCATCCAACAGATAACTGCAATTACAAATATCGATTAGACGGCTCTTTCATCTCGCCCCTAACCTTCTGCAGAGTTCGCAATGGTGCGGGGGACAAAGATGACAAACGACAGCATACAAGAGCGCGGCTTGCCGATTGAAGCGGGTAGAATGTCGCGGCGCGAAGTTCTTGTTGGGGCGACAGTCGGAGGTGTTGCTCTGACGTTGTCGGGAAGCGGAGCCCTTGCCGCGGGGTCCGATAGAGTTCTGAAGGTTGGATTTATCAGTCCGCGAACGGGGGCGTTGGGAGGGTTCGGGCAAACCGACGGCTACATCCTCGAATTGGCGCGTAAAGCGCTTAGCGGCGGGGTGACGATTGGAGGTATCACTTATCAGATGCAAATTCTTGATCGCGACACTCAGTCCGATCCGTCACGCGCAAGCCAACTCGCGAAAACACTGATCAACCAGGATAACGTTGATCTTATGCTCGCTGTCTCGACACCGGAAACAATCAATCCGGTATCAGACGCGTGTGAGGCCGCCGGCGTACCTTGTCTTTCGACAGTCATGCCTTGGCAAGCTTGGTATTTTGGCCGAGGGGCAAAGCCTGGAGCGCCATCGCCATTCAAATGGACCTATCACTTTGGATTCGGTGTAGGAGAATTCTCAAAAACGTATCAGTCGATCTGGAACGGATCAGTTCAAACTAACAAAAAGGTGGGCGTTCTTTACCCAAATGATGCAGACGGCAATGCGATCCGCGCGAGCCTTGCACCGCTCCTCACCAAGGGTGGCTTCACGATTGTTGATCCGGGACCATATGAGGATGGAACAACGGATTATTCTGCGCAGATTGCGGTGTTCAAAAAGGAGCAATGCGAAATATTCAACACCTTCCCGATCCCGCCTGATTTTGCGGCATTCTGGCGACAGGCGGCGCAGCAAGGCTACACGAAGATCGTGAAAATTTGCCAAGTCGCGAAGTTTGGTCTCTTTCCGTCCGGCGTTGAAGCGCTGGGCGATCTGGGGATCAACCTTTCGACGGCATGCTACTGGCACAGGACATTCCCCTACAAGTCGACGCTGACAGGTCTTGGCGGGCTAGAGCTCGCTGACGGCTATGAAAAAGCCTCGGGCCGCCAATGGACGCAGCAACTTGGCGCGTCTCTTGGGTTGATTGACGCTGGCATAGCGGCCCTCAAGGCAAGCGGCGATCCGAGCAGCAAGGCTGCAGTGGCCAAAGCACTATCGACACTTAAAACCACGACAATTTCAGGACCGATTGACTTTACTAGCGGGCCTGTGCCGAACGTATCGCCGGGTCCCATCATAGGAGCGCAATGGATCAAGGCGCCCGCGGGCAGCAAATTCAAGCTTGATTTTGTTGTCACGGAGAATGCAACGGATGCCAATGTGCCGATCGGTTCGTCACTATTGCCATTGAACAAATCTTAGCGCGCGTTAAGCGAGCGACAAAGTGATGGACGACATTCAGCGCGAGATTCTCGCTACAAAAGCGGTCCACAAGCGTTTCAACGCGCTTGTGGTGCTCGATGG
>JAGVII010000874.1 GCA_020056155.1 Afipia sp. | reverse complement strand
CGTGACGGTGGGCTACATCTATATGCTCAAGCTGCACCATCTCGTGGACGACAAGATCCACGCGCGTTCGATCGGTCCTTACTCGCTCGTTACCCAGCAGCCGCTGGGCGGCAAGGCGCAGTTCGGCGGACAGCGCTTCGGCGAAATGGAAGTGTGGGCGCTCGAGGCTTACGGCGCGGCGTACACGCTCCAGGAAATGCTGACCGTGAAGTCGGACGACGTGGCGGGCCGTACCAAGGTGTACGAAGCCATCGTGCGCGGCGACGACACGTTCGAGGCCGGTATTCCGGAATCGTTCAACGTGCTGGTCAAGGAAATGCGCTCGCTCGGCCTCAACGTCGACCTGCACAATTCCAAGCTGGGTCCGGCCACGACCTCCGAAGCGGCCGAGTAAATTTGATTTGCTACCTCTCCCGCTTGCGGGGGAGGTCGCCGGACGCAGTCCGGCGGGTGGGGGCTCTTTCCTGAGCTTCCCCCTCCCTGGCCCTCCCCCGCAAGCGGGAGAGGGAAAACAGAATTCGGAATTTGCTGCCGGTGACGATCGGCACGCGAGGAGAAGACGATGAACCAAGAAATTATGAATCTCTTCAATCCGACGACTCCGGCCCAGGTCTTCGACCAGATCCGGATTTCGATCGCTTCGCCTGAGAAGATTCTGTCGTGGTCCTACGGCGAGATCAAGAAGCCGGAAACCATCAACTACCGCACGTTCAAGCCGGAGCGTGACGGCCTGTTCTGCGCGCGCATCTTCGGGCCGATCAAGGACTACGAATGTCTTTGCGGCAAGTACAAGCGCATGAAGTACAAGGGCATCATCTGCGAGAAGTGCTCGGTCGAAGTGACGCTGTCGCGCGTCCGGCGCGAGCGCATGGGCCATATCGAACTGGCTGCGCCGGTCGCGCACATCTGGTTCCTGAAGTCGCTGCCGTCGCGCATCGGCCAGCTGCTCGACATGACGCTGAAAGATCTCGAGCGCATTCTTTACTTCGAGTACTATGTCGTTCTGGAGCCGGGTCTCACCGCGCTCAAGGACCGTCAGCTGCTGTCCGAAGAAGAGTATCTCCGCGCCCAGGACGAGTACGGTCAGGACAGCTTCACCGCCATGATCGGTGCGGAAGCGATCCGCGAATTGCTGAAGGGTCTTGAACTCGAGAAGCTCGATGGTCAGCTTCGCGCCGAGATGGCAGAGACCGAGTCCGACATCAAGCACAAGAAGCTCGCCAAGCGCCTGAAGATCGTCGAAGCATTCCGCCACTCCGGCAACAAGCCGGAATGGATGATCATGACCGTGGTGCCGGTGATTCCGCCGGACCTGCGTCCGCTGGTGCCGCTCGACGGCGGCCGCTTTGCGACCTCCGACCTGAACGACCTGTATCGCCGCGTCATCAACCGCAACAACCGCCTGAAGCGGCTGATGGAGCTGCGCGCGCCGGACATCATCATCCGTAACGAAAAGCGCATGTTGCAGGAGGCCGTCGACGCACTGTTCGACAACGGCCGCCGCGGCCGCGTCATCACCGGCGCCAACAAGCGTCCGCTGAAGTCGCTCGCCGACATGCTCAAGGGCAAGCAGGGCCGCTTCCGTCAGAACCTGCTCGGCAAGCGCGTCGACTATTCCGGCCGTTCGGTCATCGTGGTCGGTCCGGAACTGCGCCTGCATCAGTGCGGCCTGCCGAAGAAGATGGCGCTCGAACTGTTCAAGCCGTTCATCTACTCGCGGCTCGACGCCAAGGGCCTGTCCACCACCGTGAAGCAGGCGAAGAAACTCGTTGAAAAAGAGCGTCCCGAGGTCTGGGACATTCTCGACGAGGTCATTCGCGAGCATCCGGTGCTGCTGAACCGCGCGCCGACCCTGCATCGTCTCGGCATTCAGGCGTTCGAGCCTGTGCTGATCGAAGGCAAGGCGATCCAGCTTCATCCGCTGGTCTGCGCGGCGTTCAACGCCGACTTCGACGGCGACCAGATGGCCGTGCACGTTCCGCTGTCGCTCGAAGCGCAGCTGGAAGCGCGCGTGCTGATGATGTCGACCAACAACATCCTGCATCCCGCGAACGGTCAGCCGATCATCGTGCCGTCGCAGGATATCGTGCTGGGTCTCTATTATCTTTCGATCATGCGCGAAGGCCTGCAGGGCGAAGGCAAGGTCTACCGCGACATGGCGGAGATCGAGCACGCGCTGTTCTCGAAGGTCATCCACCTGCACACCAAGATCAAGTACCGGTGGAGTGGCGTCGACGAGGAAGGCAAGCCGATCTCGAAGATCTACGACACCACCGCCGGCCGCGTCATGCTCGGGCAGGTTCTGCCGAAGCACGGCAAGGTGCCGTTCGACACCATCAACAAGCTGATGACGAAGCGCGAAATCTCGGGCGTGATCGATCAGGTGTACCGTCACTGCGGTCAGAAGGAGACGGTGATCTTCTGCGACCGCATCATGGCGCTCGGTTTCTACAACGCCTTCAAGGCGGGCATTTCGTTCGGCAAGGACGACATGGTCGTGCCTCACGGCAAGTGGAAGATCGTCGATGACACCCGCACGATGGCGAAGGACTTCGAGCAGCAGTACAACGACGGCCTGATCACGCAGGGCGAGAAGTACAACAAGGTGGTCGACGCCTGGGCGAAAGCCTCGGAGAAGATCGCCGAGCAGATGATGAAGGAAATTTCGTCCGTCAAGAAGAACGCGAAGGGCGAAGAT
>JAGVII010000410.1 GCA_020056155.1 Afipia sp. | reverse complement strand
TGCCGACATTGGTGGCGTGTTCCTTCGACGAATAGAAATCGGTGAAGCCCTGCACTTCGATCGGGATATGCATCTGCGCGAAATTCTGCGGAATTAGCGCGCGCCTGCGAAGCTCCATGTTGTCGCGCAATTCCGGATGATCATGCCGCAGCAATTCGCTGATGCGCGCGCGGGTTTTGCTCCACACCTTCGGGCCAAGCGCCATGAAAGCGTTTAGCGAGGGCCTTGCGAAAACGGTCTTCGCGCCATATCCCCGTATCAAGCCCGCCGCTTCGAGCACCGCGAGATCGAGAACGAAATCGCCGATCGCGACACCCACCCGCAGATCAGGCTGCTCCGGCGTGAAGAATACGCCATACGGCAGGTTCTGGATCGGAAAATCCGACGCGGGATCGACCTCGATGAAAGAGCGCAGCTTGGGATCGTTGGGGTGCATCGTGTCCATCCATCTCTATTCCGCGTCGGGCTGACGGCCCGGTTCGGCGGCGGCGAAGGCATCCAGTTTCGCCGCGGCGGCATCGAGCGCCACGATCCGCCTGTAAGGCGCAAGATCCACACCGAACCGCCGCGCATTGAACACCTGCGGCACAAGGCAGATGTCCGCCAATGTCGGCTGATCGCCGAGCGCAAACGGCCCCGGCAGATGCGCCAGCCGCGCCTCGACCGCGTCGAAGCCGGTCTCGATCCAGTGTTTCGACCATGCCGCGCGGGTCGCCTCATCGACGCCCATCTCAATCAGCTTGTTCAACACCCGCAGATTGCCGATGGGATGAATGTCGCTGACGGCCACCAGCGCGATCTCGCGGGCAATCGCCCTTCCCTTCGCGTCCGGCGGCAGCAGCGGCGGCTTCGGATGGGTCTCGTCGAGATATTCGATAATCGCCAGCGACTGCGCCAGCTCGAAGCCATCGCCGATCCAGTACGGCACGAGGCCGGCCGGATTGATCCGGCGATAGTCAGCCTGCGTCTGCTCGCCCTTGCGCAGATGCACGAAGCGATGATCCGCGCTCAGCCCTTTCAGATTGAGCGCGATGCGCACGCGATAGGCCGCGGTCGAGCGGAAGTAGCCGTAGAGAACTGCGTCACTCATGCCATGCCTTGAATCCGACGTTATGAACTCCTTCACCTCTCCCGTGGGGAGAGGTCGGATCGCGAAGCGATCCGGGTGAGGGCGTAAAATCCATCGATAGATTTAATCCCCCTCACCCCAACCCTCTCCCCACCGGGGAGAGGGAGCGACCTCGCTCGCCGCGATATCGATATCATGGCTCGTACTCAGGTTGATCAGGTCATTAAGCCACTCAAGGCTTCGACGGGTCGAAGCGGCGCTCCAGCCCCTGCCAGCAATCGGCGTAATCGTCCTGCAGCGTGCTGGTCGTCGCGGCATATTCAGTCACCCGCTGCGGAAAGCGCGTTTCGAACATGAAGGCTATGGTGCCGGTCAGTTTCACCGGCTTCAGTTCGCCGTTGCTGGCGTGATCGAAGGCTTCGCGGTCCGGCCCGTGCGGCAGCATCATGTTGTGCAGGCTGATGCCGCCCGGCACGAAGCCCTGCGGCTTGGCGTCGTAGACGCCGTAGATCAGTCCCATGAACTCCGACATGATGTTCATGTGATACCACGGCGGCCGGAAGGTGTTCTCCGCCACCGCCCAGCGCTCCGGAAAAATCACGAAGTCGATGTTCGCGGTCCCCGCCGTCTCCGACGGCGAGGTCAGCACGGTGAAGATCGACGGATCGGGATGATCGAAGCCGATGGCGCCGACCGGCGAGAACGTCCGCAGGTCATACTTGTACGGCGCGTAGTTGCCGTGCCACGCCACCACGTCGATGGGCGAATACGGCAGATCGGTCTTGAACAGCGAACCGCCCCACTTCACGTAAAGCTCGGTCGGCGTTTCCTTGTCCTCATAGGCCGCCACCGGCGTCAGGAAATCGCGCGAGTTCGCGAGACAGTTCGCGCCGATCGGCCCGCGTTCCGGCAGCGTGAACGCCCCGCCATAGTTCTCGCAGAGATAGCCACGCGCCGGGCCACCCGGAATTTCAACGCGGAACTTGACGCCGCGCGGGATTACGGCGATCTCGCCGGGTTCGACGTCGATGATGCCGAATTCGGTGACGAGACGAAGGTTGCCTTCCTGCGGAACGAACATCAGTTCGCCGTC
>JAGVII010000180.1 GCA_020056155.1 Afipia sp. | reverse complement strand
TCATCCCTGATCGTCTACACCTCGACCGACGATGCGGGCTTCACCTTTCAGGCCGAAATCCCGGTCGACCAGGATCCGAAGAATCTCGCCAGGGGCATGAGCATCGGCACATCGCCCGAAGGCCCGGCGCTGAAATTCGTCCATCACGGCTCCTACGACAACATGGACAATACCTATGAAGCGATCACCAACCACCTCGATGAGAAGAAGCAGGAAGCCAAGGATACGTTCATCGAGGAATACGTCACCGATCCGCTGACAACCACGGAAGACAAGCTCGTCATCAACGTGTTCGTCCCTCTCAAGTAAACTTGCCTCTCAAGTAAACTTGCCTCTCAGGCAGAACTGCCGCTCAACTGGAATCTGGAGTTTCATAAATGCGCGCCCGCACCGTTATCGCCGCGATAGCCCTTGCCGCCATGGCTTCGTCTGCATCCGGACAATCCCTGCCGCCGACGGTTTCGGTCACCGGCGAAGCCTCGATCTCGGTGCCGCCGGATCTGGCGCAGATCGACAGCGGCGTCACCACCGAAGCAAAAACCGCGCGCGAGGCCTCCGAAGCCAACAACAAGGCGATGGGCGTCGTCTTGCAGGCGCTGAAAGGCGCGGGCATCGCCGAGAAGGACATCCAGACCTCGCGCCTGTCGCTGTCGCCGCAAAGCGCGCCGAACCGCAACGCCAATGCGCCGTTCCTGATTGTCGGCTACCGCGCCAGCAACCGCGTCACCGTCACCATTCGCGACATCACCAAGGTCGCCGACACCATCGACGTGCTGGTCGGCGCCGGCGCCAACGAAATCAGCGGCATCAGCTTCATGGTGTCGAAGGCCTCGAAGCTGTTGGACGACGCGCGCGCCGAGGCCATCGCGGATGCACGGCGCAAGGCTGAAATTTACGCAAGGGCCGCGAACATCTCGCTCGGCGCGCCGATCAGCATTTCGGAAGAAACCACGCCGGGCCCGGTGCCGTATCGCAAGATGGCGGCGGACATGGCCGCGTCCGCGCCGGTGGCGCAGGGGCAGGAAACGCTGCGCGTCTCGGTCAGCGTGTCCTACGAGATCAGGCAGAAGTAGCAGTAATGGTCACCTCTCCCGTGGGGAGAGGTCGGATCGCGCAAGCGATCCGGGTGAGGGCGTAGAATCTCTCGATGGACTTAGAGCCCCTCACCCCAACCCTCTCCCCACCGGGGAGAGGGAGCGCATCGCGCCAAACCGCAATGCCTCGCTTCAGTTGAGCTAGATCTCGAACACCTGGCCGGGCTTGAGCGCCAAGAATCTGTCGCGCGCGACGCCAGCCGCATCGAGCGCCGTCGCCAGATCGTTGACCGGCGCGTCGATGGCCTCGTCGGTCAGCTGAAACGTGCCGTAATGATGCGCCAGCGCCATCTCGGCACCGCAGTCGGCCAGTGCCTTCACGGCGTCTTCGGGGTTCATGTGCATCTCGCGCATGAACCATCGCGGCTCATAGGCGCCGATGGGCAGGATCGCGGCGCGCAGCGGGCCGTGCGCTTCGCGGACACGCCGGAAATGCGAGCCGGTGCCATAGCCGGAATCGGCGACGAGGTAGAGTTTTCCAGCCGGCGTCTCCAGCACGAAGCTCGCCCACAGCGCCTTGTTGCGATCGAACAGCCCGCGCGCGGTCCAGTGGCGCGTCGCCACCAGCGTGACGGCCACGCCATTGCCGATCTCGACGCGCTCGTTCCAGTCGAACGCCTCGGCGCGGATCGCCGCGTCGTTCGCCGCCATCGTCACATCGTTGCCAAGCGGCGTGATGACGCGCGGCGAGAATTTCGCAGCGAGTTTCGACAGGGTTCGCGCATCGAGATGGTCGTAGTGTCCGTGCGACACCAGCACCACGTCGATCGGCGGCAGCGCCTCAAAGGCGATACCGGGATCGTTGACCCGCTTCGGCCCGGCGAAACTCACCGGCGAGGCGCGCTCCGACCACACCGGATCGAGCAGGATGTTGAGGCCCGCGGTCTGGATCAGCCAGCTGGCATGACCGACATAGGAAAATCGCACCTTGCCGCCGGTGACCTGCGGCGGCGGCGTATCGGCATAGGGCGACGGCGCACGTTCAGGCCATTTCGCCGCCTGCTTGGTGATCTGCCAGCGCAGCACCTCCCAGAGCTTCTTCGGGGGCGAGCCGTCAGGGTCAAAAAAATATGTCCCGTCGAAGTGATCGGACGGCGGGCCGGCATAGGTTTTCATGCGGGAAATCCAGACGGACGGGAGGCCCACCGCAACCGCGGCGCCGGCAAGCAGACCAAAAACACGGCGGCGGGTGACAATCATGGGGTCCTAAAGGCCCGAAACGGCCCATCGGAGCAACAGTTAGGTTCCCGGACGGTAGATCGCAACCTGCCCCAGAATCAGCCTTTTTCGGTCCTTTCTTGACTTTTCGGGCTCCGGGGGGTTTAACCCCGGCACTTCTCGGAAAGATGTTCTTTTCGACCCGCCGCCCGGCACCGGATGCCGGAGGCCAACGCCCGACAGCGCTGTGCGCCCTCGGGCGTAAAAGTGTTTGGGTTTGACCTCACAAACCCACCGTCGTCATGCCCGGACTTGTTCCGGGCATCCACGACTTACACTGTGCTGAGGATGAAGACGTGGATGGCCGGGACGAGCCCGGCCATGACGAGAACAGGATTTGAAGGCCGCAATGTTCGACAATCTGTCGGAAAAGCTTGGAGGCATTCTCGATCGGCTGACGCGGCGCGGTGCGCTGTCGGAAGCCGACGTCGATGCGGCCATGCGCGAGGTGCGCCGCGCGCTGCTCGAGGCCGACGTCGCGCTCGACGTGGTGCGCACATTCACCGACAAGGTACGCGAGCAGGCGATCGGCGCCACCGTCGTCAAGTCGGTGACACCCGGCCAGATGGTCGTGAAGATCGTCCACGACGAACTGGTCGCGACGCTGGGCTCCGACGGCCAGCAGATCGATCTCAATGCGCCGGCGCCCGTCGCGATCATGATGGTCGGTCTGCAGGGCTCCGGCAAAACCACCACCACCGCGAAACTGGCGCGCCGCCTCACCCAGCGCGACAAGAAAAAAGTTCTGATGGCGTCGCTCGACGTCTATCGCCCGGCAGCCCAGGAACAGCTTGCCGTGCTCGGCCGCGACCTGTCGGTTGAAACCCTGCCTATCGTCGCGGGGCAGAAGCCGGTGCAGATCGCGCAGCGGGCGCTGCAGGCCGGCAAGCTCGGCGGCTACGACGTCGTGCTGCTCGATACCGCCGGCCGCACCACCCTCGACGAAGAGATGATGAGCGAAGCCGCGGAGGTGAAAACCGCCGCGAAGCCGCATGAAGTGCTGCTGGTCGCCGACTCGCTGACCGGTCAGGACGCCGTCAATCTCGCGCGCGCCTTCGATCAGCGCGTCGGCCTCACCGGCATCGTGCTGACGCGCGTGGACGGCGACGGACGCGGCGGCGCGGCGCTGTCGATGCGCGCCGTCACCGGCAAGCCGATCAAGCTGATCGGCACCGGCGAAAAGACCGATGCGCTGGAGGACTTCCATCCCTCGCGGATCGCGGGCCGCATCCTCGGCATGGGCGACGTCGTCTCCCTCGTCGAGAAGGCCGCAGCCCATATCGACGCCGAGAAGGCCGCGCGCGTCGCCGAGAAAATGCGCAAGGGCAAGTTCGACCTTGCCGATCTGCGCGATCAGCTTGCGCAGATGCAGACCATGGGCGGCCTCGGCGGGCTGATGGGCATGATGCCCGGCATCGCCAAGATGAAAAACCAGATCGCGGCCGCGAACCTCGACGACAAGGTCGTGAAGCGCCAGATGGCGGTGATCGATTCCATGACGCGCGATGAGCGCAAGAATCCCGACATCCTCAAGGCCAGCCGTAAAAAGCGCATCGCCGCCGGCGCGGGCCTGAAGGTCGAGGAAGTCAACAAGCTGCTCAAGATGCACCGGAACATGGCCGACATGATGAAGGCCATGGGTCAGGGAAAGCGCGGCCCGCTGGCGGGCATGGCGCAGGCGATGGGCTTCGGCGGCAACGGCATGCCGTCGGCCGACGCGATGAAGGAACTGGCAGCGAAGATGCCGGGCGGAATTCCGCAAGGTGCGCCGTCGTTGCCGAAAGATTTTCCGGGCCTTCCCGGCTTGGAAAAACCGACATTGCCGGGACTTGGAAAGCCAGGAATTGGCGGATTTCCGGGGATCGGCAAGAAGAAATGAGATTGAGAATTTTCGTCATTGCGAGCGAAGCGAAGCAATCCAGAGCTACGAACAAAGGACTGGATTGCTTCGTCGCTACGCTCCTCGCAATGACGAACGTGAGCTAAATCGAAACCAAGACACCAACGGAGAACTAAATGTCAGTCGTTATCCGCCTTGCCCGCGCAGGCACCAAGAAGCGCCCGGTCTATCACGTCGTCGTCGCCGACTCGCGCTTCCCGCGCGACGGCCGCTTCATCGAGCGTCTCGGCCACTTCAACCCGCTGCTGCCGAAGGACAACGAGACCCGCCTCAAGCTCGACATGGACAAGGTCAAGGCCTGGCTCGCCAAGGGCGCGCAGCCGTCGGACCGCGTGATGCGCTTCCTCGACGCCGCCGGCGTTGCCAAGCGCGAGCCGCGCAAGAACCCCGAGAAGGCCGTGCCGCGCAAGGAGCGCAAGGCTGCCGCCGAAGCCGCCGCCAAGGCGTAAGTGACAAAAGCAGCGCTGATTTGCGTTGCGAGAATCGGCGCCGCGCATGGTGTGCGCGGCGAGGTGAGGCTGTGGCCGTTCACCGAAGACCCGATGGCGGTGATCGACTACGGCCCGCTCTCGACCAAGGACGGCGCGCGCCAGTTCGAAGTGGTGCGCGCCCGGATCGCCAAGGATCATCTGGTCGCGGTACTCAAGGGCGTCACGACTCGCGAAGACGCCGAGCGCATCAACGGCCTTGAGCTTTACATCGATCGCGACCAGCTGCCCGAGACGGAAGACGGCGAATATTACCACGCCGACCTGATCGGACTGCGCGCGCTCGATCCGGCGGGAGCCGCGATCGGCAAGGTGCTCGCGGTCCATAATTTCGGCGCCGGCGACATTATCGAAATCGCACCGCCGCAAGGCCAGACCCTGCTGCTGCCGTTCACCGACGCCGTGGTGCCGACGGTCGATCTCGCTGGCGGCCATGTGGTGATCGTGCTGCCGCAGGAAATCGAAGGCGAGGACAATCCGCAGTGATTTTCTTCGTCATTGCGAGGAGCGTAGCGACGAAGCAATCCAGTTCTGCAACTGTTACTCTGGATTGCTTCGCTTCGCTCGCAAAGACGGGTCTGCAGCCATGACGTCTGAGAATCCAATCTGGCGCGCCACCGTGCTCACGCTGTTTCCGGAGATGTTTCCCGGCCCGCTCGGCATCAGCCTCGCGGGCAAGGCTCTGGCATCGAACCTGTGGGCGCTTGATGCGCGCGACATCCGCGACGCCGCCACCGACAAACACCGCAGCGTCGACGACACCCCGGCCGGCGGCGGACCCGGCATGGTGCTGCGCGCCGACGTGCTGGCCACGGCCATCGACGCCGCCGACATTGCTCCGGACAGGCCGCGCCTCCTGATGAGCCCGCGTGGCGCCCCGTTGACCCAGAAGAAGGTGATGGAACTCGCGGCGGGCC
>JAGVII010000724.1 GCA_020056155.1 Afipia sp. | reverse complement strand
ATTGTCGTCGAACTCGGCATCAAACCGCAGCAGGCGCCGGAGCTTGCGCTTGCTGTCGTGACCATTGTGCTGTCATGGGCGGCGATTCACACGACATTCGCGCTGCATTACGCGCACGACTACTACCGCGGCGCCAAGGCAGGCGGGCTTGCTTTTCCAGGGGAGAACCAGGGACACGATCCCGACTATTGGGACTTCGTCTATTTCTCGTTCGTGATCGGCATGACGGCGCAGGTGTCGGATGTCGGCATTACCGACAAAATCATCCGCCGCACCGCCACTGCCCACGGCGTGATCTCCTTCATCTTCAATACCGCACTGGTGGCCCTGATGGTCAATATCGCGGCCAGCGCGATCTAGGGTCAGGAAATCGGGCGCGATGGCAACGACATTTCAAGTTTTCCTGCTTCTGCTCACTGTCTTCGCCGCAACCGCGGCTATCGCCAAAAAGCTCGACTTCGCCCCGGCGATTCTCCTCATGGCCGTGGGCATCACGCTCGCGTTTCTGCCCGGACTCCCGCACATCGTGCTCGAACCCGACGTCGTGATGCAGATTCTATTGCCTCCACTGATCTATTCAGCCGGAGTTTCCATGAGTTGGCGGGAGTTCAAATTCAACCTCCGACCCATTGGCCTGCTTGCTGTCGGCTGCGTGATCTTCACCACCTGCGCCGTCGCAGCGGCATCCTACTGGCTGTTGGGATTGCCATGGGGCGTCGGCTTTGTCCTCGGCGCGATTGTCTCGCCTCCAGATGTCGTGGCGCCGCTTGCTATCGCGCGGCGGCTGGGATTGCCCCGGCGTATCCTTGTTGTTCTGGAAGGCGAAGGCCTGGCAAACGACGCGACCGCCCTTATCCTTTATCGGTTCGCGGTCGTCGCAATCAGCACCAGTACGTTCTCGATGACCAAAGCGGCGGAAACGTTTGCCGCTATCGTGGTCGGAGAGGTGCTTTTTGGAATTGCAGTGGGATGGCTTAGTCTGCGCCTGCGGCAATGGGCTCACGAGCCCCGCATCGAGATTACGCTGTCGTTGCTGACGCCTTATCTTGCCTTCTGGGTTCCTCAGCACCTAGGCGGCTCGGGCGTGCTCGCGACGGTCGCCTGCGGTCTTTACGTCAGTTGGAACGGTCCGCTGCTCATTCCATCGGCGACCCGTCTCCAGGGCATTTTCTTCTGGGATCTCGTGATCTGGCTGATCGAAGGAATTCTGTTCCTGCTGATTGGTTTCCAGATGCGGCTCCTGGTCGAAAAATCCAACGCATTACCGCTGAATGAAATTCTGATGGCAATCGGCGTCGTTTCAGTGATCGTCATTCTCGCGCGTTTCGCCTGGGTTTTTCCGGCCAGTTACCTCCCGCGCTGGGTCAGCAAACGCATTCGACAACGCGACCCCGTCGCCTCATGGCGCCATATCTTCGTGATCGCCTTCACCGGAATTCGCGGCGTTGTTTCGCTCGCCGCCGCCCTGGCCCTCCCGCTGACACTGTCGAACGGTCAGGACTTCCCCCATCGTGATCTCATTTTGTTCGTAGCCTTCGGCGTCATCTTCGTCACCCTCGTTGGGCTGGGCCTGACCCTGCCCATGGTGGTCCACGCCCTCGGCCTGTCTCAACGCGGCCAAGCCGAAGCCGTGGACGAGCGCGAGTCCGAAATCGCAGCACGGCGAGAAATCCTGCACGCCGCCCGTGACTCCCTCGAAAAGATTATCACTGAACGAAATCTGCCCGAGAGCCTTTCCAAGTTTCTTCTAACCCGTCACGAGACGCGCATGCACGCACTGCCCGACCCTCCTCCGGTCACCGGCGACGAAACACCATCGACGCGCGGCGCGGTGCTGGTGCGCGAAATGATCGCAATTGAACGCAAGCTGTTGCACCAGCTTTTGCGCGATGGAAAGATCACCGACGAAACCCGCCGGCGCATCGAACGGGATCTCGATCTGGAGGAAGCGGTCGTTGACAACCGCGAAAAACTGGCACCGCTATAATGACGTGGGCGATCGGACGTCAGGACAAGTAGAAACGCGGCGCACCAGCGCCGCGTTTCTACAATCATGATACATGATTATTACTCCGCTGCAGTCACTGCCGGAGCTTTGGCGCCGGCAGTGCCGTAACGCTGCTCGATGTAATCGATCACCAGCGCCTTGAAATCCGTCGCGATGGTCGGACCGCGCAGCGTGCGGAATTTCTGGCCGTCCACGAACACCGGCGCGGCAGGTGTTTCGCCCGTTCCCGGCAGCGAGATGCCGATGTCGGCATGCTTGGACTCGCCGGGTCCGTTGACGATGCAGCCCATCACCGCGACGTTGAGCTGTTCGACGCCGGGATAGCGCGTCTTCCAGCTCGGCATTTCATCGCGGATGAAGCTCTGGATGTCGCGCGCCAGTTCCTGGAAAACCGTCGACGTGGTGCGGCCGCAGCCCGGGCATGCCGCCACCAGCGGAACGAAGGTGCGGAAGCCCATGGTCTGGAGAATTTCCTGACCGACCTTCACTTCGACGGTGCGGTCGCCGCCCGGCTCCGGCGTCAGCGAAACGCGGATGGTGTCGCCGATGCCGTCTTGCAGGAGAATGCCGAGCGCCGCCGACGACGCGACAATGCCCTTCGAGCCCATGCCGGCTTCGGTCAACCCGAGATGAATGGCGTAGTCCGAACGCGCGGCGAGTTCGCGATAGACTGCGATCAGATCCTGCACATTCGATACCTTCGCCGACAGGATCATGCGGTTTTTGGGAAGGCCGATTTCCTCGGCGCGCGCCGCCGACAACAGCGCCGACTGCACCATGGCTTCGCGCGTCACCGCGCGGGCATCGATCGGATTTGGCGACTTGGCGTTCTCTT
>JAGVII010000705.1 GCA_020056155.1 Afipia sp. | reverse complement strand
TGGGGTGCGCGGCATTGCCCATCAAAGTCACTCGGCCATAGGTCCAGCGATCGATCGGATCGCGGTAGTACATTCCAGTGATGAACGAGGCATCGATCTGCTCCATCATCTTCCGCGCGCGCGGTTCGATGTCGCTGAATGAGCGATGCAACTCGTCGATGTCGCCACTTTCGGTCCACGATTCCCGCTGGACTTCAGTGGCCGGCACAGAGGCGAGAATGCTGTAGAGATTGTTCGGACGCACCCAATAGGTGATCAGCGTACGGCCGGGGCCGAACCAGTAGTTGCCCTTTTCCTCGAGATTTATGGAACGCAGCTTGTCCGCCGGAATCAGGGCGCGCCACATCAGAATGTTGGAGAAATGCGTCAGCTCTTCGCCCCGCATCTGCTTCCGGATTGCCGAGTGAATGCCGTCAGCGCCAATCAAGGCATCGCCGCGAATCTTCTCTCCCGAGGCCAGATTGACCGTCACACCATCATCGTCTTGCTCAAAGCCGGTGCACTGCACACCGAGCCGCAGCATCCCATCCGGCATTGCGCCCGCAAGGATGTCGATCAAATCCGCGCGATGGATGTTGTAGAGCGGCGCGCCCCAGTGCTTCGTGCCCGCAGCGCCAAGCGGCGATCCATAGATAAACTTTCCGGTGCTGATATCCCGCATTTCGTAGGACTGTGGAATGACGCCCTTTTGCGCGACCGCTTCCTCGAGACCTAACTCGCGCAACACAAGCGAGCCGTTGGCGGCGAGTTGAATACCGGCGCCGATTTCCTTTAGCGCCGACGCTTGCTCAAGAACCGTCACGTCAACACCCTTCTGACGTAACGCAATAGCGGCAGTCATGCCGGCGATACCCGCTCCAACGATAATAACGCGCATTCAAGAATCTCCCTGCCGCGACGCGCTGCCCGCTTCGGGATCAGCAGCTTTACGAACGAATGTTCGTACGTATCGCCCGAGATCACGGTCGTCAAGAGACCGCCCTATCGATGATGGCGATGAGCGTCACCAGGCGAACTGATTTCTCTGTCGGAGCCGCGACTCATCTCGCTCGTCCATTCGCTCGGAACACGGAGTCGGGCCGTGGTGCGCTCGACGGGCTGCGATCGGGTTGATAAGCCCCTCTTCCGCAGGGAGACTTTGAGTCGGGACATGACCGTTGCGATCGAGATGGGATACACGACGGCAGGCGCGTCGGCGGCTCTGGACCTGGAAGAACTACTGGCGACCCGCCTGCTGGTGCAGGGCAATTCGGGTTCCGGAAAATCCCATCTGCTGCGCCGGCTGCTCGAGCAGAGTGCACCATGGGTGCAGCAAAGCATTATCGACCCAGAAGGCGACTTCGTTTCCCTGGCCGACCGTTTCGGTCACCTCGTGATCGATGCCGAGGAGCATACCGAACGGGGACTGCAGGTCGCCGGCGAGCGAGCGCGCATCCATCGCATCTCCACCGTGCTCAACCTCGAAGGGCTAGATGCGGAGAATCAGATGCGGCGCGCTGCCGCCTTCCTCGGCGGGCTTTTCGAGGCCGCACGCGACCACTGGTATCCGATGCTGGTGGTGGTGGATGAGGCGCAACTCTTCGCCCCCTCAGTCGCTGGGGAGGTTTCGGACGAGGCGCGCAAACTCTCGCTCGGCGCCATGACGAACCTGATGTGCCGTGGCCGCAAACGCGGTCTGGCGGGCGTCATCGCGACCCAGCGACTGGCGAAGCTCGCCAAAAATGTGGCTGCCGAGGCTTCCAATTTTCTCATGGGCCGGACCTTCCTGGATATCGACATGGCGCGCGCCGCCGACCTTCTGGGCATGGAGCGGCGACAGGCAGACGCCTTCCGGGACCTGGAGCGCGGACAATTCATGGCGCTGGGCCCCGCCCTCGCCCGCCGTCCCTTGGGACTGCGAATCGGTCCAACGGAAACCCAGCCACGCAACGCGACTCCGCGGCTTATGCCGCTCCCCGAAGCGACTCTTGAGGACGCACGCGCCGTTATCCTGGCAGCCCCGCCGCCTGAAAATATCCGGCCTCAGCGCCGGTCGTCGCCAGATCTCCTCGGCCAGCTCATGGCGGCGAAGTCCGCAACACTGGAGATCCGTCCCGATGCGGTGCAGCCACTCAGCGCCGAAGAACTGACGGAACGGCGTGAACGAGTAGACAGTATTCTGCGCGCTGTCATGGCGGAGCCGGACGCGGGATTCCGTGCCATCGGCATCCTTTATCAGGAATTCGTGGTCCGCTGCCGAATAGCTGGCCTCGGTTCGGCCGTGCCGGACCTGACTGACTTCCGTCGCATGCTGACGCACGCCCGCGCCGGGCTCGGCTCCGATATGCCGGAGGATGACGCGTGGCAGGATGTTTCCGTCCGCGCCTCCATTCTGCCCGAGGATATGCAGGGTGTCTTCATGATGATCGCCCGCGCAGCGAAGGAAGGTTGGCCCTGCCCGAACGATGCGGCGATTGCCCGCGCCTATGGCTCACACTCGTTGCGCCGCGCACGGCGTCTGCTAACCTACATTGAGGAACAGGGCCTCATCGTTTGCCAGCTTGACGGTGCAGGCCGGCGGATCGTGACGCTCGTCGAACTGGCCTGGGCGACGGCACCGGGGGACCCCAATGCCGAGGAATTGCCAACGGAGCAAGGCTGCAGCAGTTCGTCTCCATGATGCGGCGGCCGGACGCCGCATAATTTCATTTGGATTACCGTCAGACAAGTTTTTCCGACCACCGAAGCATGCGATAGCGTTCAAGACGCCGAAGCGTAGAACAGTCACAGATGCTCAGGATTTTGATGCGATCTTGACCGACAATATTTGCTGCATTGCCCACCGGGCATTCTTTCTAACTTCCGGATCGCCATCGTCGAGAATTTGTTCCAGGAATACCTGACCGGCCGGATCGGCGATTTCGCCGAGTGCCGCAGCGCTCTCCTTGCGCAGATTAGCTTGCGGGTGCGTGACACAAGCTCCGATGGCCGCGACTGCACGGGTAACTTTCATCTTGCCCAAACTCCGTACCGCTTTCAGCCGAACCTGCCAGAACTCGTCCGACAGGGCATTGATGAGCGGATCGGACGCATTGGCCCCGTTAACATTCGTGCCGATTGTCTCAGCGGCGATCTCGCGAACCATCCAGTCCGTATCGGCCAGAGCTCGCGTGATCGAATCTGCCGCCGACTTCATATGAGAGAATGCAAGCGCGCTCACCGCGGCACGGCGCACATGCGGATCGGCATCGGAGGTCGCAGCAGTCAACGCTGGAATTGACTCCTCGAGCTTGAGAAAGCCGATCACTCCAATCGCCTGGACGCGCACGGA
>JAGVII010000332.1 GCA_020056155.1 Afipia sp. | reverse complement strand
TTGGTGCGAAAGCTGAAAGACGGAAATGCATCCCGGATGTTTCACGTGAAACACTGGTGACGGTGTAGGCATTTGTTTCACGTGAAACAGGGCCACAGGCCCATCTAAACCTCGCATAGGCCAACGGCCCACCCCAGCTACTTACCGATGCAGAACTCGCGGAAGATCACATCAAGGATGTCCTCGACGTCAACCCGGCCAGTCAACCGGCCTAATGAATGAATCGCGATTCGGAGCTCCTCCGCGAGCAGTTCGTCGCCCTTATCTGCGGAGCGCCCTGCCCGCTCCAGCGCCGCGACGGTCTCCCGCAACAAGGTCCGGTGCCGGGCGCGGCTGACCAGCGCCATTTCGCCGGCTCCGAAATAATCCTGCGCATAGGACACCAGCGCCGCCACCAGCCCGGCCACACCATCGCCGCGCGAAGCGGAAATACCGAACTGCGCCTTCGCCGCACCATCGCCGCCGGCCAGATCGACCTTGTTCCGCACAATCCAGACCGGCGCGTGATCGCCTCCGCTTTTCGGCGGCAGCCCGCTGACGTCGTTCGCATCGACCAGCCACAGCACCAGGTCCGATGTGCGCGCCCGATCGCGCGCGCGGCGCACGCCCTCCTGCTCGACCGGATCAACCGTGTCGCGCACACCCGCAGTATCGATTAGCGTCACCGGATAACCGTCGAGATCGAGATGCACCTCGATGACATCGCGCGTCGTCCCGGCATGCGGCGACACGATTGCAGCGTCGCGTCGCGCCAGTCGATTGAGCAGCGTCGACTTGCCGGCATTCGGGGGGCCTGCAATCGCAACCGTCAGGCCTTCGCGCAGGCGTTCACTTTGTGCCGATGCCGCAAGGGTTTCTTTGATTTCGGATTTCAGCGCGGCAATTTTCTTCAGCGCCGGCGCAACAAGCTCTGCTGACACATCGCCCTCATCCGAGAAATCGATACCCGCTTCGATCAGCGCCGATGCTTCGATGATCTGCTGCCGCCAGCTCTCGGCTTTCTCACCGAGTAAACCTTTCAGATGCCGCAATGCCTGGCGGCGCTGGCGATCGGTGTCAGCGTGAATCAGATCGTCGAGACCTTCGGCTTCGGTGAGATCGAGTTTGCCGTTCTCGAAGGCGCGGCGGGTGAATTCGCCGGGCTCCGCCGGACGCAGGCCGTCGATGGCGCCGAGCACATTGAACATCGCGGCGATGACCGCGCGGCCGCCGTGAACATGAAACTCCGCGACATCTTCGCCGGTGGCGCTATGCGGTCCGGGAAACCAGAGGACCACCGATTCATCGATGGCGCTGCCGTCGAGGTTGCGCAGGGTCGCGAACCGGGCGAGGCGCGGCGCGGGCAGTTTTCCGCACAACCGCTCAACCGCCGTTCGTGTTTGCGGGCCAGACACGCGGATAATGGCAATCGCCGACGGCGCTCTGCCGGAGGATAAAGCGAAAATAGTCTGATCGGGAGAATGCATGGCCTATTTGTCGGACACATGCAGGACAGGCAATCAAAATTCCCGGCTATCACAGGATTGGCTGATGTTGCGTCGCAACATGCTGCAGCCAGGCATGCAACGAGCGCCATATTGCGCTGCACAATCAATCATCTAACTGCGCAGCTCGGCTCCGCATCAAAACAAAATGCCCGGCATCACGACGAAGACGTGCTTCGCACTGATGGCCGGGCATTGGAAACGAACTGCCGCCTGTTGGCATCAGATCATCAGGTGTTCATCGACTCGAAGAATTCCGCGTTGTTCTTGGTGTTGCGGAGTTTGTCGAGCAGGAAGTCGATGGCGTCCATGGTGCCCATCGGATTGAGGATGCGGCGCAGGACGTACATCTTCTTGAGCAGCTGCGGATCGGTGATGAGTTCTTCCTTACGCGTCCCGGAGCGCGAGATATCGATCGCCGGGAAGGTGCGCTTGTCCGAGACCTTGCGATCGAGAATGAGCTCCGAGTTGCCGGTGCCCTTGAACTCTTCGAAAATCACTTCGTCCATGCGGCTGCCGGTATCGACCAACGCGGTCGCAATGATCGTGAGCGAGCCGCCTTCCTCGATGTTACGCGCGGCGCCGAAGAAGCGCTTCGGACGCTGCAACGCATTGGCATCGACACCGCCGGTCAGCACCTTGCCGGATGACGGCACCACGGTGTTGTAGGCGCGGCCAAGGCGCGTGATCGAGTCCAGAAGAATCACAACGTCGCGGCCGTGTTCGACCAGGCGCTTGGCCTTCTCAATCACCATCTCCGCAACCTGCACGTGACGCACCGCCGGTTCGTCGAAGGTCGAGGACACAACCTCGCCCTTCACCGAACGCTGCATGTCGGTGACTTCTTCCGGACGTTCATCGATCAGAAGAACGATCAGATAGCATTCCGGATGATTGGCCGTGATCGAGTGCGCGATGTTCTGCATCAGCACCGTTTTGCCGGTGCGGGGAGGGGCCACGATAAGTGCGCGCTGGCCTTTGCCGATAGGGGCTACGATATCGATGACGCGCGC